>NZ_KV823465.1:0-1191 GCF_001815965.1 Corynebacterium sp. HMSC22B11
CAGATCACCCTCCCAATGCCCCGGCACAGCCCGATCCTCAACAACAGCAGGACGATCAGCAATCATGATCATCGGATCAACAAACCGACTCCTCACAACACGCTGACCACGCGGTTTACGCCGCGTCCGCCCCGTACGAAGGGCATGGGCCACCACCTTCTTCAACTCGCCTCTGGCCTGGCAGTACAGCTCTTGATAGATCGTTTCATGACTCACATGCATAGTCTCATCGCCAGGGAATTCCCTGCGCAACCGGCCAGCCACCTGCTCAGGGGAAAACTCCATCCGCAACCACTGCCACACCTGCTGTTTCAACCGCGGATTCGCCGCAATCTTCGACACCTTCGGCCGAAACCTCCGAAGCGTTGACTTCCGGTGCGCCTCAAACGGGCGATAAATGCCATCATCACCACTATTGCGACTAATCTCGCGCGAAATCGTCCCCGGATCACGCCCAAGCTCACGCGCAATCGCCCGAACCGATAAATTCCGATTCACCCGATCCGCGATGCGCTCCCGCTCCACCAACGACAAGTACCGCCGGTCAATCACCTTCTCCACCGCAGCCTGCGGCAGCACCTCCACCGGAACACTGACCCGGCCATCAACATACGCAAGAACCTGCATAAGCCGTTTATAGCGATAAACTGCCTGACCATCGGGCACAAACGGCACACGCCGACCACGTGTTTTAATCACCCCCTTATCAACATCAAGCGCACCACGTAACCCCATCCCACACGCAGCTGCAGCAGAACGACGATCCAACCCACAGGCCCGAAGCTCCAAATACTCCACTCGCCGCGCCGTAGCCACAGCCCGCCGACCCTCAGGAGCAGGACGCTGCCGCGCACCAATCGATATCCCCACCCGGTATACCGACGAAGGATTCACACCCAACCGCCGCACAATATCCATTGGCGCGACATTCTGGGCAAACAACGCAACAATCTCGTCAACCACCTGTGACGACAACGTCTTATTCCGCAGTGGTAACCCATCACGATGCGCAATCCGATACGCCGTAGCTAACGACCATCCCAGATCCAACCCAGCCGCACGCACCGACAAACCATCACCCACCACCAACTGGTGAAACCGAGTGATCTCCTCAACCGGTGGATCCCACCGTGACACCGTCATCACCAACACCAACCCTTCAGATCAGTGTTGCAACGACCACTAGAACTT
>NZ_KV823466.1:0-54516 GCF_001815965.1 Corynebacterium sp. HMSC22B11
GATTTCTCAGTCCAACTAATGGGGAGCAGTTCAGAGTGCGGGGATTTTTGCGGATTATTACCCTGTTACCAGGCGGTAGCCCCAGAGTCGCCCCGCCCGGCACGGGGCTATTTTTCTGCCAGCAGCTCCGCGATAGCCCGGGCAGAACGCTGCCCGGAGCGGATAGCACCATCGATGGTTGAGGTCGCGGTGTGAGCGCCGGCGACCGCCACGCGCCCATCGAGCAGCTCGGCTGCCGGTTGGGCCTGGATCGCGTGATTGGGCCCGACCAGTGGCAGGGCGTCTGGGATGTCGTGGCGGGTGACCAACTCCAGGGCCTCGGGGCTGCAGTCGTAAATGCTGGCCACGTCACGGCGGACCTGCATTTCGGTGGGTAGATCGCGGGCCGCGTCGAAATCGCCGTTGCTGTGCGGGTGGGAGGTCGCTGCAGCAATCAGCTGGCTTCCCGGCGCGTAGGCCGGGGCCACGGATGTGACCTCGCCGGCCAGGTCGATGCACAGCTCACCGCTGCCGTCCACGGTCACGAGCCTGTCGCTGTGCACCTCGTCGCTCACGGTGAACCACCAGGTACTCTGCCCGCGATGCTCGGGCACCGCAGTGCCGATCAGCTCGTGGGCCGCCTGCGCAGAGGTGGCCACGATCGCATGGGAGAAGCGCTCGGTCTTGCCGTTCACCGTGAGCTCCACCCCATTCGGTTGGACGTCCACCGCGCTGACCTGGGAGTTCAGTTCGACGCGGACGCCGCCGAGGCGCCCCATCGTCGCCGCCAGGTCCCCCATTCCGCGCTCCGGCAGGGCCAGCGTGCCGCGCAACAGGGTGACGAACACCCACTTCGCGAACTCCGCGGAGGTATCCCCGCCGTGGTCATAGAGGAAGGCGCGCAGGATTGGGTCGACCGCGTTCTGGCGGACCGGGCCGGTGATGCCGGCCTTGGTAAGCGACTCAGCGACCGGCTCGTCGCTGGCGTGCCCGAAGCGGCTGGGACCACGCAGCTCCAGGGAGGAGCGGTGCATCAGCTCGCTGCGCAGCCAGTTGCGCATGCGCACGAGCTCACCCAGCCGTAGCGCGGAGCTGAATTCCGAGCGCAGCAGCTTCGGCACCATCGATGGCGCGCGAACGGGGTCGATGATCAGCGCGGAGCCCGCACGCGTGACGGTGTTGATCCCCGGCTGGAAGTTCTTGATCTTGAGGGCGGAGTACTCCCCGGGGTTCAGGATCTCCTTGACCGCCGGGTACCAGGTATTGAAGAACTGCAGTCCCCGGTCCACGGTGATCTCGCCGTGCTGCTCCGAGCGCACCAGCCCGCCCACTCGGTCAGCGGCGTCGAAGAGGGTGCAGCGCACCCCGGCCTGAGAGAGCGTGCGGGCCGCTGCGAGGCCGGCCATGCCGGCCCCAATGATGGCTACCTCGGTCACGTGCCCCTCCTGCGGTCCTCGCTCAACGCTGGGTGGCACAGCATGTGCCCGGCGCCGTGCCGGGGGCTGTGCCCATCATCACGCTAGCCATGCTAGCCCACACCCCGGCCGCGCCTGACCACCCGCGCCCCGCCAGTCGCGGTGCGTGGAAAGCTAGCGTTCCTCACCGTCTGCCGTCACGTCGCCGTCCTCCCCGTCGGCAGCGACGTCGTCGGCGTCATCGTCCTCAACGTCACCGTCCTCGACCTCGACCCACTCGAAGAACGGGTCCTCGGAGCCGTCGTCGAGGGTGACCAGGAGGTCCTCCCAGTCCTCGGCCTGCTGCGAGACATAAGCGAGCACGTCGAAGAGCTGGTTGAAATCCTCGAATACGCCGAGGTCCAGCACCTCCTGGTACTGCGTGCGCAGCTCGTCCAGGGTGGCGTCCAGCATGTCCAGCTTCGCCGGGTCCTGCTCGTCCTCCTCATCGACGAGGATCTCCGCGGCGATGTTCTCCGCGAGATCGAAGACGCTATCGGGCAGCACCACGAAGCTCACTGCAGCGGTCGGCGCCCCCTGGCCCTCCGAGATCTTCACGGTGACCTTGGAGTTAGCGCTGAGGTTCGCGCGCAGGACGAGGGGGTCGTAATCATCCTGTTCGAACTCGAGGTCCTCGACGCGCGGGTCCTGCCCATCAAGCAGTTCATTGAGCACCGTGATCACCTCATCGGTGGCCATGTGCCGGTTCACTGCCTCGACCGCGGCCTCCGGGGTGAAGACCACGCCGACCAGGGCGGCGTCGAAGTCCTCATCCTCATCGGTGACGTCGGCGAGCGCGACGAAGACGTTCGCGGCCGGCGTGCTGACCCCGGCCACCCCTTCGATCAGCTCGAACTGGATCTCCACTTCCGCAGAGACTGGAACGAACAGCGTTCCATCGTTGGCTCGGGACTCGATGCCCTCAACGTCGAGGGCCTGGGCGATGTTTTCCAAAAATCCCATTGAGGAATCCTCTCTCCGCGGCGCGGTTCGTCTCCTGCGTTGATCTTAACCCGGTTTATTTCTCTCGCGCCGGGGCCGTTTCTCCCGGCTTCCGCTTCTCGACGTCGACCGCTGGCGTGGTGGCAGGCTTTGCGTGTCTGGTGCAGGCGATAGGCTGATGGCTATCGTGTTTGCTTTCCTCCGCGCCACTTTGAGCGCTCACCGCATGCAGCTGGGCATCATCACCCTGCTGAGCGTTCTCATGCCCGCCGCGGCCGTGCTGATCCCACTGTTCGCCGGCCGAGCGATCGACGGTAGCCAGGGCGCGATCGGCCTGCTCATCGCGGCGGCTTTCGCCCGGTTTTGCACCCACGGCGCGCGGCGCTTCTTCGCCGGGAAGCTCTCCGTCGACGTCCAGCACGACATCCGGATGCGTTGCCTCGCAGCCCTGCAGGGTGCATCGCCGGCAGCGATGGCCCAGGTGCGCACCGGGCAGGTGGTCTCCCGAACCATCTCGGATTTGAACCAGATCCAGGGGATGCTGGCGATGCTGCCCATCATGGGCAGCATCTTCGTGGAGGTCGTGCTGATCTTAGGGATCATGTTCTGGCTCTCCTGGCCGCTGGCGGTGCTGCTCAGCATTCAACTTCCGGTGCTCGCCGCCATCGCCTTCTTCTCCCGCCGCCGGCTCTACGACGCGACGTGGGAGGCCCAACAGCAGGCCGCGGACGTCGCCAGCCAGGTGGAGGAGACCGTGACGGGCGTGCGCATCGTCAAGGCTTTCGTCCAGGAGGAGCGCGAGCAGACCAGCTTTATGGCTCGGGCCCGCAGGCTCTTCGGAATGCGCTTGCACGTCGGGCAGCTCACTGCTCGCTTCCAACCGGCGTTGGCTGCCGTCCCACAGATTGCGCTGATCGCCACCGTGGTTGCCGGCGGTCTGCTCGCGATGCGGGGCGCGATCACCATCGGAGAGTTCCTCTCGGCGTCGGCCTACGTCACCCTGCTGTCACGGATGACGCGCATGGGCGCCGGGATGTTGGTGATGTTGCACCTGGCGAACGCCGCCGTCTCCCGCGTGCAGGACATCCTCGCCCTCCCCCAACGGCAGGCGCCTGAGAACCCGGGAAAGCTCCCGAATGGCCCCGTCGGGGTCCGGGGCACCTTCCGCACCCGGGCGGGCGAGAACCTCGCCGTGGATGTCACTCCCGGGTCGACCGCGTACATCACGGGTCCTGCGGGGTCCGGGAAGTCGGCGCTGGCGCTGGCTCTGGCTGGGCAATCGGCGGACGTTACGGCCGACTTTGAGGCCTACGCGGGCAGCACCGCGGTGTGGCTGGGCGACCTGGCACCCGACCAGTGGCCGACGATCGTCTTCGACGAGCCCTTCCTTTACTCCATGTCCATCGCGGAGAACATCCGCATGGGAACTCAGGCGAGCGACGCCGAGGTGGCGGAGGCAGCCCGCATCGCCTGCGCCGCCGACTTCATCGACGAGCTCGGGGGTTATTCCACCATCGTGGGTGAGCGCGGCCTGACGCTGTCGGGTGGGCAGCGGCAGCGCATCGCGCTGGCCCGCGCGGTGCTGCGCAACCCCAGGGTCCTGGTTCTGGACAGCGCCACCAGCGCGATCGATACCGTCACCGAACAGAAGATCATCGCCAATCTCCATCAGCGCGCGGGCGAGGGCAACCTGACGATGGTGATCGTCGACCACCGGGCAGCGCCCGAAGACAAGGGCGCGACTAACGCTGACGCCGGGAAAAGGGGCGTCATCAGCCTGCCCGCTCCCCCGGCCCGTCCGCTGTGGCCGCGCAGCTGGGAGGAGATCCAGGAGGAGGCGGATCGAGAGCTGCTCGGCGTCGCCGATGGCGCCCATGGCGACGAGGGGCGCGCACGAGCGGCCGTAGCGGCGAGGTTCACGAAGCTGTTGGAGGCCGACGCCGCAGCGCTGCGCCGCGTCACCCCGGCACAGCAGGAATCGACCTCCCACAACTCCACGCCCGCTGGCTCGGCGTCCGAGAACACGACCCCCGCACTGCGGCTGCGCACCCTGGTGGGGCTCGTCCCGGTCGCGACCGCGGTCATCGTGGCAACGCTCCTGCTGGGGCTCGTCGCCGATATTGCCCTGCCATCCCTGGTACGCAAGGCCATCGACGAGGGAATCAGCAGGTCAGACCGCAGCGCGCTGTTCTCCCTGGGGCTCGGCGCCCTGCTCCTTGTCTGTATTTCCTGGGCCGCCAGTGCGTGGAACACGGTGCTCACCACGCACACCGGCGAGCGACTGCTCTACGCCCTTCGCGTGCGCAGCTTCGAGCACCTCCACCGGCTGCCCATGAGCTGGTTCGAGCAGAACGCCTCGGGCCGGGTCATGACCCGAATGACGACCGATATCGACAACCTCTCCAGCTTCCTGCAGACCGGGCTCTCCCAGGCCATCGTCTCCACCACAATGCTGCTGGGTGTGCTGGGCATGCTCATCTGGACCGACCCTGCTCTGGCTGGCATCACCGCACTGTTCCTGCCGGTCATCGGGGTGGGCGCGTGGGTCTTCCGCCGCTACTCCTCGCGCCTCTACCGGGCCGCCCGCTCCCAGGTCTCCACGGTCAACGCCCACTTCCAGGAGGCGGTCAATGGGCTGAACACCGCGGCGGCCTACGGCTTCGGCCCGGTGCTCGCCGAGCGCATCGGGGAGCAGTCGCAGCGGTACGTGGGGCTGCGCACCCGCGCGCAGGCAGCGGTCAGCATCTTCTTCCCCGGCATCTCCTTCATCACCGAGCTCGCCCAGGCAACCGTCCTATTTTTCGGTACCGCTCGGGTCGCGGAGGGCACGACGAGCCACGGCGCACTGGTCGCCTTCAGTTTGTACCTGACCTTCTTCTTCGGCCCCGTCCAGCAGCTCTCGCAGATTTTCGATAAGTTCCAGCAGGCTGCGGTGAGTTTCGAGCGAATCTCCGAGTTGTTGGCCGTGCCTGCCGAGCAGGACGCAGCCGACGACGATGCCGAGGCCAGGTTGCCGGGCAAGGTCACCGCGGTGGACTTCTCTGACGTGCACTTCCGCTACGACGGCGCCGACCAGTCCTCCCTGCGGGGCGCATCCGTCAACTTCCGTGGCGCGACGGCCCTCGTCGGTGCGACTGGCGCCGGGAAGTCGACGATCGCGAAGCTGGTCACCCGGTGGTACCAGCCAACGGCGGGGTCCATCACCGCCGTTTTCGCGTCGGGTGGCTCCGGAGTGCAGCGCCTCGACCTCCAGCAGCTCCCCTTGCGGGCCTGGCGCTCTCGGGTGGGCTACGTCCCGCAGGAAGCGCACCTGTTCCGTGGCACGGTGGCCGAGAACATCGCCTATGGTCGACCGACTGCGAGCCAGGAGGAGATCACCGCGGCCATCGCTGCCATCGGAGGCACGGAGATTATCGCCGGCATCGACGGCGGCTTCGCCGGCGAGGTCGGCGAGCGGGGCCGGGGGTTGTCCTCTGCCCAGCAGCAGATCATCGCGTTGGCTCGTGCGGAGCTCATCGACCCGGACGTCATGGTCCTGGATGAGGCGACGGCGAATATCGATCCTGCGGTCGAGGCTGACGTGGTTCGGGCAATCGCACTGGCTACGCGTTCGCGGGTGGCGATCATCATCGCCCACCGACTCTCCACCGCGGAGCTGGCTGACAATATTGCGGTCGTCAGCGCCGGAAAAATTGTTGAACAAGGCCGTCATCAGGAGCTTTTGGAATCCAGCGGCAGATACGCGGACCTCGTCGCCGCATCCCGGGAATCTCGCTAGGTCACACGCCGTTTTTCGCCGGTCGGTGACGCGCCACCTGGAAGCGAAATCACATAGCACATCGTGTAGGCTGTTACAGCGAGACTGAAGTCATGATGAAAAGAGGCGAGGACCTGCTGTGAGCAGCGCGAATTTCGGTCAGAACGAATGGCTGGTCGATCAGATGTACCAGCAGTATAAGAAGGACCCGGAGTCGGTTGACGCCGAATGGCGGAAGTACTTCGAGAAGAACGGCGAACTCGCCGGCAGCTCGGCGGGCGCAAATAACGGTGCCGCCACGAGCACCCAGAGCGCCCCAGCCGCCTCCACTGGCGCCGCCACCGCCGCTTCCGGCCGACGTGGTGGCCTGCGCGGCGACGCCGACGAGCGCGTCATCGAGTCTTATGACGCCATCCCGAAGCGCGTCGCCCCGCCGGAGCCGAAGCAGCCGGTAGAGGCCCCCGAGGCCGGCGAGCAGGTGATGCGGGGTGCCGCCCGCGCCATCGCTAAGAACATGGATGCCTCGCTGAGCATCCCGACCGCAACCACGGTCCGCGACATGCCAGCGAAGCTCATGTTCGAAAACCGTGCGATCATCAACCAGCAGCTGCTGGCCCGCGGTGGCGGCAAGATCAGCTTTACGCACATCATCGGCTGGGCCCTGATCCGCGCGGTTCAGGCTCACCCGGACATGAACCTGAATTACAAGGTCGTCGACAACAAGCCGACCGTCGTCACCCCAGAGCACATCAACCTGGGCCTGGCGATCGACATGAACAACAAGGACGGCAGCCGTAGCCTGGTCGTGGCAGCGATCAAGGAAACGGAGAAGATGAACTTCTCCGAGTTCGTTGACGCCTACGAGGACATCGTCGCCCGCGCCCGCGTCGGCAAGCTGACGATGGACGACTTCCAGGGCGTGACCATCTCCCTGACCAACCCGGGTGGCATCGGTACCCGCCACTCCGTACCGCGTCTGACCAACGGCCAGGGCGCGATCATCGGCGTTGGTGCGATGGATTACCCGGCCGAGTTCCAGGGCACCTCCGTCGACCGCCTCGGCGAGATGGGCATCGGCAAGCTCGTCACCATCACCTCGACCTACGACCACCGCATCATCCAGGGTGCGGAGTCCGGCGAGTTCCTGCGGACCATGTCCCGCCTGCTGATCAACGACAGCTTCTGGGACGAGATCTTCCAGGCCATGCACGTCCCGTACGCGCCGATCCGTTGGTCCCAGGACCTGCCGAACACCGGCGTGGACAAGTCCACCCGCGTCGCGCAGCTCATCGAGGCCTACCGCTCCCGCGGCCACCTCATCGCGGACATCGACCCACTGCACTGGGTCCAGCCGGGCCTGCCGGTGCCGGACCACTCCGACCTGAACATCGAATCCCACGGCCTGACCCTGTGGGACTTCGACCGCACCTTCAACGTCGGTGGCTTCAACGGTCGCGAGACCATGACCCTGCGCGAGGTGCTCGACACCCTGCGTAAGGCCTACACCCGCAAGGTCGGCTACGAGTACGCGCACGTCATGGACAAGGACGAGCGCCTGTGGCTGCAGCAGCACGTCGAGGGTGGTCAGCCGAAGTACTCTTCCGCAGAGCAGAAGTACATCCTGCAGAAGCTGAATTCCGCTGAGGCCTTCGAGAACTTCCTGCAGACCAAGTACATCGGCCAGAAGCGCTTCTCCCTGGAGGGCGCGGAGACCCTGATCCCACTGATGGATGCGGCTATCGACCGCGCTGCGGACTCGAAGCTCAACGAGGTTGTCATCGGCATGGCCCACCGTGGCCGCCTGAACGTCCTCGCCAACATCGTGGGCAAGCCTTATGCCCAGATCTTCACCGAGTTCGAGGGCAACATCGACCCGGGCTCCGCCGGCGGTTCCGGTGACGTGAAGTACCACCTGGGCGCCGAGGGCACCTACATCCAGATGTTCGGCGACAACGAGATCGACATCACCCTGACTGCCAACCCGTCCCACCTGGAGGCAGTCAACCCGGTGATGGAGGGCATCTCCCGCGCGAAGCAGGACCTGCTCGTCGAGAAGCACGGCGAGGACGCCAAGGGCTCGGTCATGCCGATCCTGCTGCACGGCGACGCAGCCTTCACCGGCCTGGGCATCGTCCAGGAGACGATCAACCTCTCCAAGCTGAATGCCTACTCCGTCGGCGGTACCGTCCACGTCATCGTGAACAACCAGATCGGCTTCACGACGACCCCGGACTCCGGCCGTTCGACCTACTACGCCACCGACCTGGCCAAGGGCTTCGACGCCCCGGTCTTCCACGTTAACGGTGACGACCCGGAGGCTGTCGTCTGGGTGGCACAGCTGGCGGTCGATTACCGCAACCGCTTCGGCAAGGATGTCTTCATCGACCTGGTGAGCTACCGCCGTCGCGGCCACAACGAGGCCGACGACCCGTCGATGACCCAGCCGCTGATGTACGACATCATCAACGAGCTGCCGACCTCCCGCGAGCAGTACACCGAGGCCCTCATCGGCCGCGGCGATATCTCCGAGGAGGAGGCCGAGCGCGCTGCACAGGACTTCCACGACCAGCTCGAGACCGTGTTCAACCAGGTCCGCGAGGCCGAGAAGGGCACGCCCCCGGCAGAGCAGACCGGCATCACCGGCTCCCAGAAGCTGCCGCACGGCCTGGACACCTCCATCTCCAAGGACCTGGTCCGCCAGATCGGCGACAAATTCTACGAGACCCCGGAGTGGTTCAACGCCCACCGTCGCGTGAAGCCACTCATCAAGCGCCGTAAGGAGATGAGCGAGAACGGCAACATCGACTGGGCCTTCGGCGAGCTGCTCGCCCTGGGTTCCCTGGCTGCCGAGGGCAAGCTCATCCGCCTCGTCGGCGAGGACTCCCTGCGCGGTACCTTCACCCAGCGCCACGCGGTCCTCTTCGACAACGAGGACTTCGACCGCTACAGCCCACTGCAGTCCCTGGCTGAGGACACCGGCAACGGCGGCCGCTTCGAGGCCTACAACTCCGCGCTCACCGAGTACGCGGGCCTGGGCTTCGAGTACGGCTACTCCGTGGGTAACACCGACGCGCTGACCCTGTGGGAGGCACAGTTCGGTGACTTCGCCAACGGTGGCCAGACCGTCATCGATGAGTACATCTCCTCCGGTGAGGCGAAGTGGGGCCAGAAGTCCAACCTGGTCATGCTTCTGCCGCACGGCTACGAGGGCCAGGGCCCGGACCACTCCTCCGCACGCATCGAGCGCTTCCTGCAGATGTCCGCGGAAGGTTCCTGGACCGTGGCTCAGCCGAGTACCCCGGCGAACTACTTCCACCTGCTGCGCCGCCACGCGCTGGGCTCCCTGACCCGCCCGCTGATCGTCTTCACCCCGAAGTCGATGCTGCGCAACAAGGCCGCGGTGTCCGCTGTTGAGGACTTCACGGATACGAAGAAGTTCACCTCGGTGATCGACGACCCGAACCAGAACGGCGTGAACAAGGACATCAAGACCGTCCTGATGTGCTCCGGCAAGATCTACTACGAGCTGGAGAAGAAGCGTCAGAAGGATGGTCGCGACGACGTCGCCATCATCCGTCTGGAGATGCTGCACCCGCTGCCGTTCAACCGCATCCGCGACGCTCTGTCCAACTACCCGAACGCGGAGTTCCGCTGGGTGCAGGACGAGCCGGCCAACCAGGGTCCATGGCCGTTCATCGCGCTGGAGCTGCCTGAGTACCTGCCGGGTATCCAGCTGAAGCGCGTGTCCCGTCGCCCGCAGTCCTCCACCGCAACTGGTGTGGCTAAGGTCCACCAGCTTGAGGAGAAGGCACTGCTCGAGGAGGCCTTCGCCGACTAGTCGGCATATTGCCCCCTGCTCCCCCAGCCAGCTGGCTGGGGGAGCTTTTTCTTGTATCTGGTAGCGCTCTTTACCCCGCCAATTTTCTAGCCGAGCCCCCTTCGCGCGCCCGCCCGGCTACGGCGCACTCCCTGCTCTTCTTGGCGAGCCCCCAGGTTGTGTGCGCCCTGCTAGGACTCGCGCTCCCCCAAGCCCTCGCTTATTGGACGTAGTCCTCGCCCGCAGCGGTCGCACGCAGCTTCTCGGTGGACACCCCGCCGGCGACGTTATTGGCCGCGCGCAGTTCATAACGATCAGGCTGCGGCTTGGCCCACAGGGCGACGATGTTCTGTGGCAGGGTCTCGTCCTCGCAGATCACGGCAGCTCCGGGGTGGGTTGCCGCCAGCTCCGGCGGGAGCGCCGAGAGCATCGTGGAGTGCGTGATATCCCGCCACTCCACGCGGTCGGGCTTCTCCTCCGCCGCATACAGCTCGCGTAGTTCCCTGCCCTTCGCGGGGTCGAGAATGTCCAGAAGCTCACCCACGCAGCCGAAGGTCATGCTGACCTTGCCCTCCCGCAGCTGACTGATTCGCTGGTCGGCGGAGATCGGCGTCGTGGAGACCTCTGGGGTGTCCTCGGTGATGTCCTCGAACTGCTCGATGTACTCCTGCGCCAGCGGCTCGATCAGCTCTTCCTCCATGCGTGGCCCGCCGTGGGTCCCGGTGCCGGCGTCCGGCACCCCGATCACGATGTGGTCCTTATCCGCGCAGGAAGCAAGCGGTGCCACCAGTGCCAGCGCCAGTCCAGCTACCACCACGCGCTTTCTTTTCGGGGTGCGCCCAGCATCGGCATTGCGCGGAAGAAACACGGTTTGCAGCTCTCCTTGGGTGAATTTCACAGCTTTAGGGTTCGCAGCGAAAGGCTTGGCTGCGAGGAATGCTCCTCATCCTATCGCGGGCCTGCCACCTGGCCGGGCATCGTGGCTGCGTAGGCACTCAAGTATTCTTGGCTACCATGACAGAAACTCGCGTTTATGCAGGCCGACTGGCCGGAATGATGCTGATGGGCCCCTACGGGGATTCCATAGGCCGAGTTCGGGACGTGGTGGTCACCATCTACCAGCACCGCAGCCACGTCCTGGGGCTGGTTATAGCCCTGCCCAATAAACGCCAGATCTTTCTGCCGATCCTTCGCGTGGCCAGCATCAACCCCTCGGAGGTGATGGCGACCTCCAGCTCGGTGAACCTGAAGCCCTTCCAGTCCCGCTCCGGCGAGATCAGCATTCAGCACGAGTTGGTGGGCTCCAAGGTGCACACGGACGATCCCGAACACGCCGAGCTGCATGGCCAGGCGCTGGAGATCGTGGACGTGGAGCTGAAACAGTCCCGCACCAGGGACTGGGAAGTCAGCCGCGTCGCGGTGGCCCAGCGCGGCCGCCTCGGCCGCCTGGGGAAGGTCGCGGTGGTGCCGCTTTCACGCATCCAGGGCCTGAGCGCGAGCGGCACCGGGCCTGCGGACAACAACGCCGAGCTGCTGGCGTCCTTCCAGGAAATGCGCGCCGCGGACATCGCCATCGCACTGAACGACCTGCCGGAAGAACAGCAGACCAGGCTGGCCCGGGAGATCCCGAACGAGCGCCTCGCCGATGTCGTCGCGGAGCTGCCGGAGGATTCCCGCATCGCGATCCTCAATCAGCTCGGCGTGGAGCGCGCAGCCGAGGTTCTGGAGGAGATGGAGCCGGACGACGCCGCTGATGCGCTCGCCGAGCTCCCGGCCGGCACCTCGGACGTTCTCCTCGACCTCATGGATCCCGAGGACTCCGCCCCCGTGCGCCGCCTGATGAGCTTCTCCGCGGACACAGTCGGTGGCGTGATGACCTCCGAGGCAATCATCCTCACCCCACAGGCGACGGTTGCTGAGGCGCTGGCGCACGCCCGCAACCCCGATGTGTCCAGCTCTTTGAGCTCCCTGGTGTTCGTGGTGCGTCCGCCCCAGTCCACCCCCACGGGGCACTATCTGGGCTGCGTGCACCTACAGAAGCTACTGCGGCATCCGCCCGCCACCCTGGTCAGCGAGCTGCTCGACCTCGACCTACCGGCCCTGTCCGTGGCCGATAGCCACGAGACCGCGGCGCGCTTCTTCGCGACGTACAACCTGGTCTGCGCGCCCGTGGTCGACGAGGGGAACCACTTGCTCGGGGTGCTCGCCGTCGACGACCTGCTAGACGCCCTGCTGCCGGAAGATTGGCGCGACCAGGACTGGCGTGTCGGCAACGAAGCACAGAAGGAACCACAGACGTCCTTGCAGGAAGGTGACGCGGATGCCTAAGAACTACAACCAGCCCGCCCTCGACACCCCGGTCACCGGGACACGCCGCTCGTTGTTTGCTTTCAACGGCGACGCCGTCGGCGCGGGCGCGGAGAAGGTGGCCCGCTTCCTGGGCACCGGCAAGTACCTCGCCTGGCAGACCCTCATCGTGGTGGTGTGGATCTGCCTCAACATCGGTGGCATGTGGTGGAACTGGGATCCGTACCCCTTCATCCTGCTCAACCTGGCTTTCTCCACGCAGGCTGCTTACGCGGCACCTCTGATCCTGCTGGCTCAGAACCGGCAGGACGACCGCGACCGCTTGGCGTTGAACGAGGATCGGCGCCGCGCTGCGGAAACCAAGGCCGACACGGAATTCCTTGCCCGGGAACTGGCGGGTGTGCGCATCGCGGTGGGCGAAACCGTGACACGCGACTACCTGCGCCGCGAGCTCGACGAACTCTCGGAACTGATGCGCCGCATTGAGGACAAGCTCGAGGACCGCGCCCACGACGAAGACGAGCGCGAGACGGCGGAGGGCGCTCGACGTGCAGGCGAATCCCCACGTGGCGAGGCCTAGCGGGCCTGCGGAGAGCCACGTGACGGGGGCCGAGGTTGAATAAAGCGACCGCGCCCAAGGTACAGTGGCTTATTGGCTTGAGGGTCAGTTTTTGTGACCCAGACCCTCGAAAACACTTATAGGTAAAGAAGCAGATTTAAGGCGATGCCCATGGTTCAAGAATCTGATATTCGCAACGCATTGTCGAAGGTCGAGGATCCCGAGCTGAACCGCTCGATCACCGAACTCGGCATGGTGAAGTCCATCGAGATCGACGGCGCCGACGTGGCTGTCGAGATCTACCTCACCATCGCGGGATGCCCGATGAAGTCCCACCTCACGGAGGAAACGCGGAAGGCCGCAGAAAGCGTGGCCGGCGTCGAGAACGTCACCGTCACCACCGACGTGATGAGCGACGAACAGCGACGCGAGGTACGCAAGATCGTCCGCGGCGACGCCGCCGACCCGGTGATCCCGTTCGCGCAGCCGGACTCCACGACCCGCGTCTACGCTGTGGCCTCCGGCAAGGGTGGTGTGGGCAAGTCCTCCACCACCGTGAACCTGGCGGTCTCCCTGCAGCGCCGTGGCCTGAAGGTCGGCGTCATCGACGCCGATATTTATGGCCACTCCATCCCGAACATGATGGGCAGCACCGATCGGCCGCACCAGGTCGACGAGATGATCATGCCGCTGCAGGCGCACGGCGTGAAGCTGATCTCCATCGGCCACTTTGTGGGCGATAACTCCCCGGTCGTGTGGCGTGGCCCGATGCTGCACCGCGCGATCCAGCAGTTCCTCGGCGACGTGTTCTGGGGCGACCTGGACATCCTGCTGCTCGACCTGCCGCCGGGAACCGGCGACGTGGCCATCTCGGTCGCCCAGCTGGTGCCGAACGCTGAGCTGCTGATCGTGACGACTCCGCAGGCGGCTGCCGCGGAGGTCGCGGAGCGTGCGGGCTCCATCGCGCAGCAGACCCGCCAGCGCATCGGCGGCGTGATCGAGAACATGAGCTGGATGCAGATGCCGGATGGCTCGAAGAACGAGATCTTCGGCTCCGGTGGTGGCCAGCTGGTGGCCGATCGCCTGTCGCAGATCGCGGGCACGAAGGTGCCGCTGCTGGGCCAGATCCCGCTGGACCCGAACCTGCGCATTGGTGGCGACCTGGGTAACCCGATCGCCCTCTCGGAGCCGAACTCCGAGGCGGCCCAGGCCTTCGGCGCGATCGCCGATCACCTGGCGCTGCGGCGTTCCTCCCTGGCCGGCAAGTCCCTCGGCCTGGGGGTCACCCGCAAGTAGCCCTGGGTACAAAAGCTAACGCCCGCTCGCTGAATCTTCAGCGAGCGGGCGTTTCGCTTCTCACAGTGCCCTGGCGGGGCAGCTCAAGTGCACGGCCCTCCCGGCTAGGGCTCCCAGTAGGCGTTAGAGGACGTCGTCCCACACCCCGGCTGCCCGTGGCGACGCGGTGCGCTCCCCCGCCGCGGGCTGCTGGGGCTGCTGGCTCGGAGTGCTCACCGGGGCACTGCCCCGTGCGCCCTGAGCGGACGCACCCGCCGACGCCGCGCTGGAAGCGCTCCCGGCGCCCTGGGTCCCCGCCCCCGCCTGGGAGCCGGGCAGCGGGGCTTGCGAAGAGGGCCGCTCGGCGTTCGTGTGTCCGGCCGGATTGGTCACCGAATTTACTGAGTCAGCCAACTGGCGGCCGGTATTCTCCAGGTCGTTGAAGAAGGCGTCGTCCCCATCGAACAGAGCCTTGGTCACCAACCCGCGTGGCCCCATACGGCGGTACTCGTTGATCTGGCTTAGCGGCTTCTGGAACTCCTTGAACTCAGGGCCGAAGTCCTCATCCAGCTGGCGACGCGCGTCGTTCACGAGGTTGCGAAAGGCCAACGCCACCGCGCGGATATCCTTGATCATCCCCGGCAGCCGCTCCGGGCCGATAACAATCAGCCCGATGATCAGCAGCACCAGGATGTTGAACCAACTGATGGAAGAAAACACGCCTCCACTTTAGCCCACCAGACAGGCGGACTTAAGACCTCCTGGCGTCGCGAAGCTGGTGAATGAACAGCTCGATTTTCGCCGCCAGCGTGCGCGGGAATCGCCTACCGGCGATATCGAAATTTAGCTTCTGCTCGGCGCTGTCTCCCCCACTGCGCGCACCCGCGCGGCCACGGTCGCCAGCAGTGGCGACACCAGCGGCACGTGTGTCCTGACCGTTTCGCCCAGCCGCCTGGGGATCGACCGAGTCCTCCGGGATCGCTGCCAGGCGCGACAACAGTGCGGCGGGCAGCCCCTGACCCTCGTGCTCAACCGCGTGGCCCGGGCCGTCCTGTTGCGCCATGGCGGTACGCATCGCCTGGGCGACCTCGCGCTGGGACAGCACTTCACGGCGGCACTCCGCACAGTTCACGAGGTGGATGCGAGCGCGTTCAGCCGCGCGGGGGCTCAGTTCCCCATCCACGAGGGCGGCGATGGCCTCCGGCCCCAAGTGACCGATCTCCATAGCTCCCACCTTAGGATCCGACGTAGTGCAATTCACCCTGCTTTTCCACGAGCCTAGCCTTCATCTGCGCACGAGCGCGGTGGATGCGGGAGCGGACTGTCCCCAACTTCACGCCGAGAGTGACGGCGATTTCGTCGTAGCTCATGTCCAGACCATCCCGTAGCACCAGCGCCACGCGGTATTCCGGCTGCAGGTCGGCCAGCGCCGCATCCAAGGCGGGGTCCAGGTGGTTGAGCTCGAAGGCAGCCTCAGGTGTGGGCTCCGAGGAGGCGGCTGGGGTCCAGTACTCCGGGTACTCCTCCAGCGCGTCCATCCGAATCTTGGATCGGTGGCGCACCATGTCCAGGAAGAGGTTAGTGGTGATGCGGTGCAGCCAGCCCTCAAAGGTGCCAGGGCGGTAGTGCTTGAGGCTGCGGAACACCCGCATAAAGGTCTCCTGGGTCAGGTCCTCGGCATCCTGCTGATTGCCGGAAAGCTGATATGCCAGCCGGTACACCCGATCAGCGTGCTCGGCCACCAGCTCGGACCAGGAGGGCATCTCAGCCTCGCCAGCATCGAATGCGGCGGTGGTGGCCGGGCTCGTCACCGGGCCGTCAGCCTGGGGGTGGGGGCTGGCGTTCGAGTGAGTCATGTTTTTCAGCATGTCATGCGGAGTTCCCTGCGGGGTAGTTTCCGACTGGGGAAACGCTGTGAACTTTGGCCGCCATCCCACTTAGGCCACAGTGATTAACAAGCGTTTCTATTTCTTTAAAACCCCACCCGATCAGGCATGTCTTGACCCGAATTCACGGTCCCGTGCCATAGTCTCGACAATCGTGAACTCTGCAAATAATTCCAGCATCAACGCCATCAAGTCCTACATCGAGCAGACCGCCCCTGCCGATGAGGCACTCGCCGCCGCGACCGAAGCTGCCCGCGAATTCGGTCTACTCGTCCCGGACGCCGCGACCGCAGAACTCCTCCGTTTCCTCGCGGCCAACACCGCGGGCCGCGCGGCGCTGGGCGGCCACACCCCCACCGGGATCATCATGTCCCCAGCGTGTGGCCTGCTGGGTTCCCACCTCTTCCGTGGCTTCTACGCCGCCGGCGCCACCCAGGCGCACCTGACCTGCATCGAGCCTGAGGTCCAGCACCAGCAGCTCGCGAAGAACGCCTTCAAGCAGATCGGCATCGCCAGCAACGGCTTCCGCTTCCTGCCCAGCCGCCCCCTGGACGTCATCGGCCGGCTCGCCTCCACCAGCTACGACCTCGCGATTGCAGAGTGCGCGGTCGAGGACATCGAGGCCACCGTGGCGGCCACCCTCCCGACGCTCCGCCACGGTGGCGTCCTCCTCCTGCTGGACACGCTGCTGGACGGCACCCTCGCCGACGCGGAGCGCACCGATCGCCAGTCCGTCTGTGCCCGCGAGGCCGACGAGTACATCACGAGCCTGGACGGCGTGACCGCCGCCCGCCTGCCCGTCGGCGCCGGCGCCACCATCATCACGAAGCACTAGCCCTCCCTTCGTCCCACGGCTGCCCTCTCTCCACCGGCGGCAGCGTCCGGGCGGGCGCTAGCTGGGCGAACTCCGCCCGACCTCGCACGCAATCCGCTGGTATAAACGGGGTCATGGCTAACCCTTCCGCAGAACACACTTCCGCGCCGGTCAACCCGCAGCATGCAGGCACCGACGCGGAGCTCCCCCACCAGGCCCCAGAGCTTCACATCACCGCCGAACGCGGTGTGCTCGAGGCCCCGGCGGGAGCCGTCTTCGCCGATGGCGCGATCCACGTCTTCCACCAGTTCCGCACGAAGCGCAGCAACGGCTCGCGGTGGGCGCACGTCACCGCCTCCCACATTCCCTACGACTGGGACATCAACGACGACGTCCTCAAGCCCGAGGGCGAGGAGCTGGACGTCCTCGCGGGTTCCGCCCTCACCCTCCCCGCCGCGGACGGCACCCCGGAGACCGTTGAACTGATCTTCGTCACCTCCGAGCCACGCGACGCGGACACCAAGCGCGAGGAGCTGCTGGGCAGCCAGGTCGCGAATGGTCGCCGTGGCGCGCGCACCTTCCGCATCCAACGCGCCCAGATCGACGACCTCGCCACCCTCAACGAAGTGTCCGACGACCCGAAGGCCGTGGCCGCCGGCGTGCGTCGCCTGGGCCCCATCGACGTCGACGATTCCGCCCACCCGGTCGCTGACCTGGTCACCCCGAGTGTGGTCCCCCTCGGCGAGGATGGCTGGGGCATGCTGGCCCTGAACCTCGTTAACGACGAGGACGCCGAGATCGTCTGGCTCCTCTCCGAGGACCGTCAGCGCTGGCGCGTCGCCGGTGCGGTCGAGATCGACGGCGACGTGTCCCTGCCCGCATCCCGCCCGTTCGCCCCGCGTCTGGTCAAGATGACCGACCAGGGTGATGGTCAGGACTACCACGTCCTCATCCTCACCTACCGCGACGACGGCACCTGGAAGGCCGAGGGCGACGAGGTCACCGGCTACCTCGTCGGACGTATCGACACCCCCGCCGCAGGGAAGGTCACTTTCCGGCCCCAGGGTGAGTTCCGCGTCCTGGACCACGGCCATGACCTGACCCGTCCCCGCATCGTCCCGGGCGATACCCCCGCGCTGATTGGCCTGGTGGGCGCCCACCCGGACGCCAGCACCGGCGCGGACTGGGCCAACTGCCTGTCCACGCCGCGCGCCCTCACCCTGCTGGACGGGTCGCTGTACCAGGACATCGTTGGCGCCCCGCAAGCCGTGCACGCTTTCTCCGACTTCGGGCTCATCTGGACCGGACAGCTTGCTCCAGGCGAAGGAAAGGTGGAGCTCAGCGTGCGCAACATGGACGGCGGGGAGATCGCGCTGATCACCTACACCAAGGACGCGGTCTCCGTCACCCGCGACGGGGAGACGCGCACCGCCCCTCTCGCAGACCCGGAGGCCGACGTGCTCACGGTCTTCATCGACGGCCCGCTGTGCGAGGTCTACGCCGACGGAGGTGCGGCCACCCTGACGAGCAGCATCTCCGCTGCGGTACCGGTCCGGGACGTGGAGGTCACCGCGACCGACGGAGCCCGCACCGAAGTCTCGATGGTCACCCTGGGCCGCCAGCTGCAGCGCCTGCACGCGGGCCTCAACTCGGCCGCCGCCCAGGAGCAGATCATCGCAGATTCTGCGCAAGCCGATCGGGATATCGCAGCCGGCGCTATCGACGACCTGCTGGACCTGGACTAGCTCGGAGTATCTGCCACGGCTTTCCTGCGTGAGGAATGCCAACGCCCGGGCGGGAACGCGTGTTCCCTGCCCGGGCTTTAGCTTTGCTGTGGGGCGCTGACGTGGCTGGCCGCTGGTGAGCGCGCGTGCCGCGGAGAGGCGTCAACAACAATGTCAGCGACAGCAAGGGGGGCTTTGACTCTCCCCTGCTGCTCGCGTTAGGCCTTCGCGAGGCGGGTGATCTTCGCGCGCGCGGTGACGTTCATCTGCGGCGGCAGGTTCTCGATGCGCTCGGCGAGCACCTTGGAGTGAATGTGGCGCGCGGACGGGCTCATGCCGATCTGCGCGGCAATGGAATCCTGGTCGAGGGTCATCTCGAACTCCACGGTCTCCGACTCCCCGACCGGTGTGAGGTGGCCGGAGGCCTGCTCGATCATGCGCTCGACCTTGCCCTCCTCAACCTCGATGATGCCCAGTGGCTCGCGTAGCTCGTGCAGGTGACCGGCGTCCGCCGTGAGGACGACGACCTCCCCACCGGGCTTCAGGATCCGGGCGAACTCGGCAGCGTTGCGCGGAGCGAAGACGACCATGATAGCGTCCACAGACTCGTCCTGGATAGGAAGTCGCGACCATGCGTCCGCGACAATGGCGCCGATGCGGGAGTGGGCCTTAGCCAGGCGCTTGACCGCCGCGGTGGAGACGTCGATGCCCACGCCGCGGGAGTTTTCGATGGTGTCGAGCGCGTGGCTCAGGTAGTAGCCGGTTCCTGCACCGATCTCTACCAGCCCTGGGTGGCTACTCGGCGCGACCCCGGCGTCGTCCAGCACGTCCTCCACCTTGTGGGTGACGGCCTCGACGAAGGGCGCGAAGTGCCCGCCGGTGAGGAAGGTTTCGCGGGCGCTAATCATCGCGGCGTCATCGCCGGAGTACCGAAGCCCGGCTCCGCCGGCGAGCGTCACGTAGCCCTGGCGGGCGATGTCGTAGCTATGCCCCGAGTCGGACACGAGGGTTCGCCACTGCGCGTCACCAGCCGACAGCGCGGTTCCGTCCACCGGGTCCGCCAGCAGATCAATCACATCAGAAAGCACAGTCGCGCTCCTTCATTCAAGCCTCAAGAACTTCTTTTATAAACTATTTGGCTAACCACTGTACAAGCGTGCGGGCACCGAACCCGGTACCGACCGGCGAGACCTCCGCGTAGGTCTGCTCCGCACGCCCCGGACCAGCGATATCCAGGTGGATCAGGTCGACCCCGCGGGTGAACCGGCGGAGGAACATCGCCGCGGTGGTCGCACCCGGCCCCTTCGGAGCCTGGCGGACATCCGCGATCTTCGAATCCACCGCCTGCTCCAGGTACTTCGGCTGTGGCAGCGGCCACCACTGCTCACCGACCTGGGCGCCCCGGCGCGCGAGCTTCAGCGCTACCTGCGGGGTGGGCGCGAACACAGCTCCCGTGCGCAGGCCCAGGGCCAGCTTCGCGGCACCCGTGAGCGTGGCGATGGAGATGATGGCGTTCGGCTCGTACTTCTTGGCCACGTAGCTGATCGCGTCGGCCAGGACCATGCGGCCCTCGGCGTCGGTGTTGGTCACCTCGGAGGTAATGCCACCGTAGTGTTCGACGACATCTCCCGGCCGGTAGGCGTCCCCGGAGACCATGTTCTCCGCCATCGGGACGATCGCGACGACCTTGCGCGGCACCTGTCCTTCCGCGAGCGCCCGGAAAGCGGCGATGACGCTCGCCCCGCCGGTCATGTCCGTGCGCATGAGATCCATCCCAGCGGCGGGCTTGATGCTGATACCACCGGTATCGAAGGTCACTCCCTTGCCGACCATGGCGATGGGGCTGCGGCGCTGTGGCAAGCCGATGCTCTCGGGACCCCACACCATCTCCACCATGACCGGCGGCCGGGAGGATCCGGAGCCCACCGCAATGATGCCGCCGAAGCCCTTGCTACGTAGCCACTCGGCGTCGCGGACCTTCACCTTGACGCCCGGGATGTTCCCGACCAGCTTCTTCGCGCGCTTAGCCAGCCATTCCGGGGACTTCACGTTGCTGGGGGCGTTCGCCAGATCCCGGGACAGGCAGGTTGCCTTACCCAGCTGCACGCCGTCGCGCACCGCGCGGCGCAGCCCCAGGTTCGTGCGATTGTCGATGCTGCGGTACGCCGGGTTGTCCCATGCCAGGTGGAGGTTGCGTACCGCACCGGGTCGCTTCTCATTCGTTGTGACGAACTCGTGGCCGCCCACGATCGCGCCAATGATGAGGGAGCGTAGCTGGCGCGGCTTGATATTGGCGGGCAGGTGAAGCTGGACGAGATGACGCTTGGAGCGCACCGGGTGGCCTGCGACGACCTGGTTCATGTGGCGGATGACCTGCGCCCCGCGGGCGCGCCAGCCGTCGTCGAGAAAGTCGCTGTGCTCGGAAAAGTCAGATGCCCGCGTGGGCGCATCAGGCAGCCCCACGACCCATTCGACGGGTTCTCCGTTCGCGCTGATCTCAACTCCGCGGGCAGGCTCGCGATCCGCGTCGAAGCGCACATTCAGCACTTCGGTTCCCTCGACGGGCGCGCCGAAGGTGATCTCGGGTACGGCCTGCGGAATCTTGGGAATGGGAGCCACGGTTTATGCCCTTTCTGCTGCTTGTTTATCTTCCTTATTATCCCCGGCGGCTGGGGGCGCTTGCTTATAGTCGCCCGGCTGGCCTGGGTCGCCGAAGTGGGTGGCGAGCCGCTCGAGCAGGGCGTCGACCTCGGCCGCGTCGTACCCGCGGAGGGAGCGGGTGAACTTCACCTGCCGTAGGTTCGCCCCGGTGAGCTCACAATTCGCGCGGAACTCCGCTGCCTGCCTTTCGGCGGGGTGGTCCGCTCGCGGCCCGGTGTACTCCCCCGGGCCGAATACGCGCCCCACCAGGTAAACGAGAAGCCCCGCGACAAGTGCCGCGCCGGCGATCGAAAAGATCCAGTACATCCTTGGGGCTTCTCCTAGGGCTGCTCCCGGCGGAGCATCTCCAGCTCCTCCTCGATTCGACCGCGCTCGCGTTCGAGGTCCTCGCGGCGGCGCTTCAAGCTTTCGGTGTGCTTATCGTGCGCACGGTGGCAAAATTCCATGGCGTCCTCGGGGTCGTCCGTGAGGTGAATCAGGTCGACGTCCTCGGGAGAAATCATCTTCTCCTCGACGAGTCGCTCCTTAATCCAGTCCACCAGCGGACCCCAGAATTCCGTCCCGACGAGGATGATCGGGAAGCGTTGGATCTTCTGGGTCTGAACCATCACCAGAGCCTCGAAGAGCTCGTCGAGGGTGCCGAAACCGCCAGGCAGGCAGATGAAGGCCTGGGAGTATTTCAGAAACATCGTCTTGCGCACGAAGAAGTAGCGGAAGTTCATGCCCAGCTGCACCCAGTCGTTGAGGCGCTGCTCGTGGGGCAGCTCGATGCCCAGGCCGATGGAGAGCCCGCCCGCATCTGCCGCACCCCGGTTCGCGGCCTCCATCAGGCCTGGACCACCGCCCGTGATCGTGGCGTAGCCACTGCGGGCGATCAGCGTGCCGATCTGCTGGCCGAGCTTGTAGTACTCGTGGTCTTCCCGGACGCGTGCGGAGCCAAAGACGGTGATCGCCTTCGGGATCTTCGCGAGCGCGCCGAAGCCGTCAACGAACTCGGCCTGGATCCTCATCACGCGCCACGGATCCGTGTGCAACCAGTCGGTGCTGTCCTGAGGCTGAAGCAGGCGCTGGTCGGTGGTGGAGTCCTTCGGCTCTGAGTCCGGAGTCCCCCGGTACAGAACGGGCCCACGGAAACGAAAATCGGAGAGATTGGCCGAATCTGTGGCCAGAAAGTTGGGGGTGGGGTCTTCAGTAGTCATCGCTACTCATCTTAACGGTGACCCAGGACACGTGGCCGCCGGCAATCTCCTGGCGCGGCCAGCATTCCCCCTTAACAGGTGCAGTGCGCGCCCCCGCGGGCCCGGAAGTGGGCAAAGAAGTGGACTTCATTGTCTGACGCGCGCGTGAATATGGTCTAATTCATACATGAATTCCCCCAATACTCAGTCGGCTGCCGACACCACAGCGGCAACCCCAGAGAGTGGCTCCGCCCTCGGCAAGGGGCTTGAAACCCGACACCTCACCATGATGGGCCTCGGCTCCGCTGTCGGTGCCGGCCTGTTCCTCGGAACAGGCGTCGGCATCGAAGCAGCCGGCCCTGCTGTCCTCTTGTCCTACATCGTCGCCGGTATCATCGTCATCTTCGTGATGCAGATGCTGGGCGAGCTCGCGGCCGCGCGCCCGGCCTCCGGCACCTTCGCCACCTATGGCCGCCTGGCATTCGGTAACTGGGCGGGTTTCTCGCTCGGCTGGCTGTACTACTTCATGCTCGTGATGGTCATGGGCGCCGAGATCACCGGCGCCGGCGCCATCATGGGTAAGTGGTTCGGCGTGGATGGCTGGATTCCTGGCCTGATCGCGGTCGTCTTCTTCACCATCGTCAACCTCACCGCCGTGCGCGGCTTCGGCGAGTTTGAGTACTGGTTCGCGTTCATCAAGGTCGCGGTCATCGTCATCTTCCTCGTCATCGGCCTGGGCCTGCTCTTCGGCTTCTTCCCGAGCTTCGAGAGCCCTGGGCTCTCCCACTTCAGCGACTTCGCGCCGAACGGCATCTCCGGCATGGCTGCCGGCCTACTCGCTGTTGCTTTCGCATTCGGCGGAATCGAGATCGTGACCATCGCCGCAGCCGAGGCCAAGGACCCCACCACTTCCATTGCCTCCGCCGTGCGCGCCGTCATCTGGCGCATCTCCGTCTTCTACCTGGGCTCGGTCTTCCTGATCACCGCCCTGCTTCCGTACTCCACCCTGGGTGACGCTGAGACCGCCGCAGAGTCCCCCTTCACCCGCGTGCTGGAGCTGGCGAACATCCCGGGTGCTGTGATGCTCATGGAGATCGTCATCGTCCTGGCCCTGCTCTCGGCATGTAACGCCCAGATCTACGCCACCTCCCGCCTGCTGTTCAGCTTCAGTAGCACTGGCTACGCACCGAAGATCTTCCGGAAGACGAACTCCAAGCAGGTTCCGATCCCGGCAGTGTGGGCATCCCTGTTCTTCGCCTTCCTCTCGGTGACCCTGCAGGTCTGGGGCCCAGAGAACCTGATCGGCATCCTATTCAACGCCGTCGGCGGCTCGCTGCTGGTGATCTGGGTGATGATTGTGCTCTCCGAAATCAAGCTGCGCCCGGCTCTCGAGGCCCGCGGCAAGATGCCGGTCCGGATGTGGGGCTACCCGTTCCTGCCGTGGCTGACCGTTGCCCTGCTGCTGGGGCTCACCATCCTCATGCTGTGGGATCCCTCGGCCCGAGGCCAGGTCATCACCGTAGCCGTCGCTTTCGCTGCGCTCTCCGCACTGGGCTACATCGTGGGCAAGGTTAACCCTGCTGCCCAGGACCACGAGGAGATGACGCTCTAGAACATCACCGGCGCCCCGAACCCTCCTGGGGCGCCCTCACGTGGCAAGAAAAGTCAACGGCCTCGAAAGCACAAAATGGTGCTTCCGAGGCCGTTTTCTTTGAATCTATACCGCGCCCTCACCCACCGCGCCCTCACCCAGCGCGGCGAGACGCTGGGCGGCCTGGGCGATCTGCTCATCGCTAGCGGTCAGCCCCACCCGGACATGCTGTGCTCCAGCGGGGCCATAGAAGTGCCCCGGAGCCACGAGGATGCCAAGTTCCGCGAACCGGTCCACCGTCTCCCACGCATCCCGGCCTTCGGTGGCCCAGATATAGAGCCCGGCTTCGGAGTGCTCGACCGTGAAACCGCCAGCGGCCAGCCCGGCAAGCAGCACCTCACGGCGCTCCCTGTAGCGCTGCCGCTGCAGGGTTTCGAAATCATCGGAACTCAGCGCCGCGATCATCGCGCGTTGGATCGGCCCCGGCACCATGCCCCCGGCGTGCTTCCGGATCCCGAGAATCTCAGCCATGAGCTCCTGGTCACCTGCGAGCCAGCCCGCGCGGTAGCTGGCCATATTGGAGGTCTTCGACAGCGAATGCACCGCGATCAGGTTGCGGTGGTCGCCATCGCAGACCCGCGGATCGAGGATGGAGACGGGCGCGTCGGCCACCTCGGTGGCCTCCCACCCCAGGCCGAGGTAGCACTCGTCGGAGACAACGATGCAGTCGCGCTGCCGGGCGAAGTCCACGACCTTGCGAAGGTGCTCTACCCCGAGCACTGCGCCGTGCGGGTTCGCGGGCGAGTTGAGGTAAATCAGGGCTGGAGTTTCGGGCCCCAATTTCAGCAGCGAATCAGCGCGCAGCACCCGGCAGCCCGCGAGTTTCGCGGAGACCTCATAGGTCGGATACGCCAGCTCTGGGATGACCACCAGCGAATCGGCATGGATGCCGAGGTCCATCGGCAGGCTCGCGATCGCCTCCTTGGTGCCGATCACCGGCACCACGGCATCCTCGCTGAGCCCGGTGACACCGAAGCGTCGGGCCATCGCGGCCACGATGGCTTCCCTGAGTTCAGCGGAACCTTCGGTGGGCGGGTAGCCCGGCTGCCACGCGGCCTCCGCCAGCGCGAGCTGGACGTTCGGGGGGACGTCGTCGACTGGCGTTCCGACGGAGAGGTTAATCATCCCGTCGGGGTGGGCGGCAGCTCGCTGCGTCGCCTCAGCCAGAGTGTCCCAGGGAAACGCTGGAAGCCGCTCGGCGGCGGGGGTGCGAAAAGCTGGTGACCGTCGAGTCACGGGTTCACTCTCCTCATTGAAAAACTCCCGGTGCCCCACCAGAAGCACCGGGAGCCGGGCACGCGGCCGACACTGTGAAGGCCGGCCTTCCAGCCACTTAGGCCTGGGGTGGCAGGGCCGCGATCATCGGGGCGTCGAAGTCCTGCGGGCCAAGCGCCGCAGCACCGCCCGGGGAGCCCAGGTCGTCGAAGAACGCCGCGTTGGCGTCGTTGTACTCTTCCCACTCCTCCGGGATGTCGTCCTCGTAGAAGACGGCCTCGACCGGGCAGACCGGCTCACACGCGCCGCAGTCCACGCACTCATCTGGGTGGATGTACAGCATGCGCTTGCCTTCGTAGATGCAGTCCACTGGGCACTCTTCGACGCAGCTGCGGTCCAGGACGTCGACGCATGGTTGCGCAATCGTGTAGGTCATTATTCTCCCTTATGCACTATCGGGTCTAGCGCTAACGGCTAAGCACTTATCTCTTTATTCTGTCACTCGGGCGGGTTCAATTCGAATCACGATCGGCCGTGGGGTCGATATACATGACCGGAATCGCGCCACCCAGCAGCCCCGCTGCGAGCAGGCCGAGCGTGGTGATGCTTTGCGGGATCAGGGTATCCCCGCTGGAGCTGATAGCAGGCCACAGCAGCAGCGCGATGAATCCCGCCAGCCAGATCCAGGTGGGGATGGCAGCGATCGCTTTATTCGGGGTCCACAGCAGCGCGGTTTTGGTGATGATCCAGTTGAACACTCCCGCGAAGAGGATCGTCCAAGGCAACGGAATACTCACCTCGCCGATGCTGATGCGGCTGCCCAGGTAGAGCACGGAGACGAAGAGTCCGAAGGCAGCCCCAACGCTCAGCCAGGCGATCCCCGCAATCCGCTCGCGGCGGGTGGTGTCGCGGCGGACCTGGCTGCGGTTCGGGTCTCCCCAGTGAGGCTCGCTCCGGCGTGTCTCTTCGGGATTGACGGCACGGTGGTTTTGGCTTGTCGCGTTGTCAGCCATTCTCACCCCGTACCTTCCCGTCGTTACCGTGTTCTTGGGCGGTCCCGTTGCTGGGAACCACGAAGTCAAAGTGTAGCAGACTGATCTGTCTGTTTGTGTTTGGCTCAGCGTTCTTCACCCAGCCCAGCTGATAGCCCTCGACGGGGAGGATCGGCTGGCTGATGAGGTTCGACAACGCGAAGAGGTACTCCCCCGTCGGCGTGACCACGTCCCGAGCTTCGGGGTTGACGTCCGTTCGAGTACCGTCGGCGACCCACAACTGCGTGGCGTGCGCCGCCATCGCCTTCCGCTTGGCCGCGACGTCCTCGGGCGCGCCCTGGACGAAGGCGTCGATAAACTCTTCCGCGACCAGCGCGACCTCCCCGTCCTCAGCCTTACGCCAGCCTTCCGGCACCTCCGCGCCCGCCATCGCCGCGTGGAATGCCCCTGCCGGAGTGACGGCCCACCAGATCTCGTGCGGGGCGGCCTCCTCGCCCGCGTCCACGAGCCGGCGGACTGCTTCGTGGGTCACCCGGTGGGCTCGGATGTGGTCGGGGTGCCCATAGCCGCCGTCGGGGCCGTAGGTGACGAGCACCTCCGGGCGCTCACGGCGGAGCACCGCGAGCAGCTGCTCAACCTGTAGCTCCCAGTTATCCTCCGAGTCCCCGGCGAAGGCGCGGGGGTGCCGGATCGTCGGGGTATCCGCCATCCCGGAATCCCGCCAGCGGCTCAGCCCACCCAGGAACTGCGGGCCCTGCTGAACCCCGAGGTGCTCAAGGGCGTGCTGCAGTTCCCCGATGCGGAAACCGCCCAGCAGGTCGGAGTGCTCGGAGGTGAGGTTCTGGTACTTCTCCCCGATCACCTCCCCTTCTTCACCGAGCGTGCAGGTCAGCACGGAAGTCTCCGCACCTACCCGGGAGCTCGCGGCCACCAATAGGCCAGTAAACAAGGATTCATCATCCGGGTGGGCGTGGATAAACATCACCCGGCGCGGTGCCGCGTGGGTGGCGGGCTTAGTCATCTGAACGTGGTACCTCCGGTTCTGGGGCTGCCGTCGTCGGTTCCGCCACGTCCTGGCGCGTCCAGCGGGCACCGCCGAAAAAAATTCCACTATAGGGGTCGAAAGGCCACTGCTCGACGGGCTTGTCGGAGCCCACGAACTCTGGGCTCGCAGCGTAGTACTGCTCATCGCGCAAGAGTGGCAACAGCACGGACTGGATCTGCACCAGCGCGTTCACCTGCTCGATAGCTGCGGCGGAATCTTCACCGTCGCGCACCTCGGCGATGGCTTCGTCGATTGCCGGGTCGCAGAGGCCCGTGATGTTCGCGCCGAAGGTTCGCTGCGGGGACCCCTCCGCTGGCTCCACCGACGGGGTGGCCTCCGTCTCGCCAGGTTCTTGTGACGAGCTCGCCTTGTCGGATTCGGTGGCCTTTTCGCTGGTCGCGGAGCTGACGGTCGACTCCTCGGACTTGCTGTCTTCGCCCGACGTTTTATCCTCGGCAGCCCGTTCCTCAGCCTGACGCAGCGTCTCCGGCTGGACGCAGGAGAACTGGTTGGCCACGTCCGTGGGGGTATCCGGGGTGCGCCCCCACAGCACCGACGCGTCTACCTCCCCCTCGGGGATCATCTCCTCCAGCAGATTTTCCGCATCCACAGTCAGAGCCTGGGCGTTGATCCCGTTGCGGCTGAGCTCATCAGCGATCGTGCGGGCGGCGATGGCCGCCTGCTTGTCGTTATTGGGAGCGGCGATGGTGAAGGGGCGCTCGTCGAACAAAGCCCGGGCCTCGTCCGGCATCTGTTCGGTGGGTCGCTCACCCCATTCCGGAGGGGTGACGTCCCTATTCCCGGAGACGATCTGCGCCACGGTGTCTGGCTTGATCGCCGCCAAGGCTGCGCGGCGCACAGCCATCTGGTTCATCCGCTCCGAATCGAGATTGAGAGCGAAGTTCAGCTGGACCTTCCGGTCCCGCTGGGTACCGCGGACATCCGGCACCTCGCCGAGGGTCAGCGCCGCCAGCCCCGCTGGGTAGGAGGCGTACATCTGCAGCTGCCGGGAACGCAGCATCTGCGCCCCCGTGTGAACATCCGGGACCGCCCGGAGGACCAGCTTATCCGTGGCGGCAGGGGCTGATCCCCAGTAGCGGTCGTTGCGCTGCAGCTCGATGACACCGCGCCCAGCGTCTACTGCGTGAACCCGATAAGCTCCGCCCGAGGCCACCGATCGCTCGTTCATCATCGTGGCGAACTGCTGCCCCTCAGCCCGATAGATATGGCTCGGCAGCAGATGCCGGAACAACTGCCGCCAACCTTCCTGCGGCTCGCTAAAACTCACGCGAACCCTTGAGCCTCCCCCGGAGACCTTGATCCCAGAGATCTTGCTGTACTGGGCCGCATTCTCCGCGATGCGCTGGGTGCGCAGCTCATCCCAGAGGTACTGGAAATCACTGCCAGAGATCGGGGTGCCGTCGGACCACTGGGCGTGCGGGCGCAGGGTGTAGGTCACCTCGGTCGGCGCCTCAGGGTTATCGGCATCCACCTTGACCAGGAGGTCCTTGTTCATCACCCAGCGGTTGCCGAAGCGGTTGAACGCGGACGGCAGCGTGAGATCAGCGACCGCCATCGTGGATTGGCCCAGGTTTCCGACGATGTGCGGGTTCAGGTTGCCGTCGAATTCATCGACGCCAATGTTGATCTCCCGCAGCTTCGAATCCGGAGTGTCTTCGTTCTTTTCCTCGTTAGGCTCCTTGGCCTTGGGCTTGGCCGGCTCTTCCACGGTGGGGGCATCGCCGGGGCGGGCCTGGCAGCCTGCCAGCACGAGGCTGAGCGCCACCGGGGTGGCCACGAGGGCAGCAAAAAAGCGCTGACGGGGTTGCCTCTGAGTCATTGCCAAGACCAACCTCCGTCAGCGCCACTGCGCTCTATCACGCCCGGGCGGGTGGCTCCCCGCCGCGGGCGAAGAGCACATTACTTGTTACGAGCCTTTTCGCGGGACCGGGCGCGAGCGCGCTCGGTTGCATTAAGGACCAGCTTACGCACGCGAATGACGTCCGGCGCGACCTCGACGCACTCGTCGTAGCCACAGAATTCCATGGCTTCCTCGAGGCTCATCTCGTGGGCCTTCGCCAGGGTCACGGTCGTGTCCGCGGACGCGGCGCGCATGTTCGTCAGCTTCTTTTCCTTGGTGACGTTGACGTCCATGTCCTCGTCGCGGTTGTTCGCGCCGACGACGACGCCCTCGTAGACCTCGGCGCCCGGCTCGACGAAGAACTGACCGCGGTCGGCGAGGTTGATCAGCGCATAGGCGGTGACCTGGCCGGTGCGGTCCGCGACCAGGGAACCCGTCGGGCGGCCCTTGATCTCGCCGGCCCAGGGCTGGTAGCCCGCAGAGTAGTGGTTGGCGATACCGGTGCCGTGGGTCTCGGTCATGAAGACAGTGCGGAAACCGATGAGTCCACGAGCAGGCACGACGAAGTGCATGCGGATCCAGCCGGAGCCGGTGTTGTCCATGGACTCCATCCGGCCCTTGCGGGCGGCCATCAGCTGGGTGATGTTGCCCAGGTACTCCTCTGGAGTGTCGATGGTGAGGTTCTCGTAGGGCTCCATGAGCTGACCGTTCTCGGTGCGGGTCACGACCTGTGGCTTACCGACGGTGAGCTCGAAGCCCTCGCGACGCATCGTCTCAACGAGGACGGACAGCGCCATCTCACCACGGCCCTGGACCTCCCAGGCGTCGGGCCGCTCGGTCGGCAGCACGCGGAGGGAGACGTTACCGATCAGTTCCTGGTCGAGGCGGGCCTTCACCATGCGGGCGGTGAGCTTATCGCCACCTCCACGACCAGCCATCGGGGAGGTATTCACGCCGATGGTCATGGAGATCGCAGGCTCATCTACGGCGATGCGCGGCAGCGGATTCGGGTGCTCCGGGTCGGCGAGAGTATCGCCGATCATGATGTCGTCGATGCCAGAGATCGCGGCAATGTCACCAGCGATGACCTCCTCGGCAGGCACACGGGTCACGCCGACGGTGCGCAGAAGCTCGGCGATCTTCGCGGTCTTGACATGCTGCTCGCCCTCCTCGTCGTAGTGGATCCACGCGACCTGCTGGCCCTTGCGCAGCACGCCGGAGTGGATGCGGACCAGGCCGATGCGACCCAGGAAGGAGCTGGAGTCGAGGTTCGTGACGTGGGCCTGCAGCGGGCCTTCGATGTCGGCGGAAGGCTCCGGGAGAGTGTCGTACAGGACGTCGAAGAGGGGCTGCAGGTCCGGGGAGTTCGGGACGTTGCCGTTGCCCGGATTCTCGGTGGACGCCTTGCCCTCGCGGCCGGAGGTGTAAAGCACCGGCAGCTCCAGAAGGGACTCGGCGGCCTCCATGGCCTCCTCGTCCTCCAGGGTGGAAGCCAGCTCGAGGAGCAGGTCCTGCGCCTCTTCGACAACCTCGTCGATGCGGGCGTCCGAGCGGTCGGTCTTGTTCACGCAAATGATGACCGGCATCTTGGCGGCCAGTGCCTTGCCGAGCACGAAGCGGGTCTGCGGCAGCGGCCCCTCGGATGCGTCGACGAGCAGCACCACGCCGTCCACCATGGACAGGGCGCGCTCAACCTCGCCGCCGAAGTCGGCGTGGCCTGGGGTGTCGATCACGTTGATGACGAGGTCGGAGCCGTCCTTACCGAGCCCCTTGCGGCGAATCGCGGTGTTCTTCGCAAGGATCGTGATGCCCTTTTCGCGCTCCAGGTCACCAGAATCCATGACACGGTCCTCGACCTCCGCGTGCGGGTCGAAGGCGCCAGACTGGCGCAGCATGGCATCGACGAGAGTCGTCTTTCCGTGGTCGACGTGCGCGACGATGGCGACGTTTCGAAACTCGGTATGGGTCACTAGTTCAACGCTTCCTTAAAAATATCGACTATGAGCGATTGGCCACTCCTACGGAGCCAATGTTAGCGCCGCGGTTGACTCCACTATTTTTCCACATGCCTCGAAGTTTTTCTGCATGCGTTATCCCAGCCCGTGCTCGTCACCCCTGCGCACTCCCCCGCTTCCGGGGTCAGGTGGCGGCCAGAAAAGTTTTATCGTTTTCCCCAACTTTTCACGCCGTGCTGATATTGTGAACCAAACCAAACAACAATCGTGCAAGCGCTGACTGCCCTCTCCCATAGAACGGTGATGAGCAGCACCAGGCTTGCCGGTCCGAAATACTCCGCAACCAGCACTGGAAGGCACCACCCGGAATGAACGTCAAGGCCATTTCCTCTCGCAAGCGCACGTGGGGCCGCCGCGCCGCCACGACCCTCGCCGCGATGGCGCTCAGCGCCACGGCCGTCATCAGCCCAGCGCAGGCAGCTCCTGTCGGCTCTCTCGATCACCTCGGCCGTCCGGCACCGCACGTGCTGAACCAGATCGAGCAGTTCGCCAACACCCCTGGCCTGCCTGACAAGGCCAAGTCCGCCCTCGAGTCGGTGGTCGGCTTCTTCCGTGGCGATGGCGACAAGGATCCTGGCGTCTACCTGCCGGAGGGCGGCCCGGCATTCACCCAGTTCGCTTTCCCGACCATGTCCATGAAGTGCATCGGCGGCAAGAACAAGGCCGTTGGTACCGCCATGGCCGTTCCGGGCCCGGCTGCCCTGCCACTGCCTGGCGTGGCAGCGGGTGAGGTGAACTTCGTCTTCACCGCACTGGGCACGGGCCCGGCTGCGAAGAAGCAGGCCATCCCGATGCGCGTCCACTGGGTGAACATCAACAACGGCCGCATCGGCACCACCGTGCTGGGCAACAACGGCATCAACCCGAAGGGCCCGGGCACCGTCAACGGTGCTGCGAAGACCGGTCCGGGCACCGTCCTGGCTCTGCTTGAGGGCGGCGTGACCACGGTGGAAGAGAACTCCGGCCCGTCCAACTGTGGTTTCAGCCCGACCGTGGCAATGATCAACGTCCGCTAAAACAGCCGCGATGACCATCGTCGGCTAGCACAGCGCCCGTGGCCCCCCAAGGGCCACGGGCGCACATGCTTGCGGACACGGCTAAGCGGCCTTGCCCCCGCGTTCCGTGGGGGCGATTTTTGTGAGCGCCACGCCCACCGCGGCACCCAAAACCACACCCACCGCGAGGTTATTGGTGGCCAGGGTCGCAGTGAAGACGCACATCATCACCAGCGAGTGCTGCCACGGCAACCGCAGTAAGCCCTTGGGGCTCACGGTGTACCAGGAGATCGTCTTCAGAGAGACGATGACCATCACCGCAGCCAGCGCTGCCATGGGGATGGCGGAGACGACCTGGTGCAGCGAAAGGATGAATAGCAGCAAAAACCCGCCAGCGGCAATCGAGGAGAAGCGGGTGCGGGCATGGGATTCCTCAACGTTGACCATCGTCTGGCCGATCATGCCGCAGCCGCCCGTTCCAGCCAGCGCACCGGCGGCGATATTAGCCACGCCCTGACCCCAGGATTCGCGGGTCTTGTTGGAGGAGGTCATGGTCATCCCGTCCACCAGCTGGCCTGTCATCACCGACTCCACCAGCCCGACGGCGGCGAAGCCCAGTGCGTAAGGCAGCACGAGAAAGAATGTCTCCCAGGTCCACGGGACATCCGGCATGCGCACCTCGGGCAGCCCACCGGTGAGACCACCCATGTCCCCCACATCCGGCACCCGCCAGCCGAGAATCACGACCATCAGGGTCAGGATCGCGATGGCGATCAGTGGTGCGGGGATCGCAGCGGTGATCTTCGGGAAGATAAGCAGAGCGGCGATGCCAATGGCGAAGAGCACCCACACCGGCCAGTCGGCACCGATGATGTGCTCCAGCTGGGCGGTGAGGATCATGATGCCCAGGGCGTTGACGAATCCGGCCATGACCTCGGGTGTGATGAAGCGCTGCAGCTTGGCTACACCCAGCAGGCCGAAGATCACCTGAATGATGCCGGCCAGCACGACCGTCACGATGAGGTAATCCGTCCCGTGGCTGGCCACGAGGGGCGCAATGACTAGGGCGGTGGCGCCGGCAGCGCCGGTGATCATCGCCGGTCGCCCACCCGTGAACGCGATGACGAAGCACAGCACCACCGTGGAAAACAGCCCCACCGCGGGGCTCACTCCGGCGAGGATCGCGAAGCTGATGACCTCCGGGATCAGGGCGAAGGAGGTAGCCAGCCCGGCCAAAACCTCCGTGCGGAATCTTTGTTGACTGCTGAATGCTTCGCGGAAGGAGCCCACCACCGACTGGTACGGAGGCCCCTGGGGAACGGTACGTGGCATGCGCTTAAGCATAACGGGCTGCAGAGCAGGTCCCCACCGCCGGGGTGCAGCCCTAGCCCAGGGGTTTATGCTGTCCGCCCCCCAAGCGCAAACGCTCAGCTCTTGCCACGCGCAACAGAAAAATCCGCCCCGGGCGCTGTATTGCGCTCCGGGGCGGATCAGTGGGCTGCCGCCTGTTGCGGTGTTAGCCCAGAATCTGGCGCCCCATGACCATGCGGCAGATCTGGTTGGTGCCTTCGTAGATCTGGGTGATCTTGGCGTCGCGCATCATGCGCTCCACCGGGAAGTCACGAGTGAAGCCGTAACCACCGAGCAGCTGAACCGCGTCGACGGTGACCTCCATCGCGACGTCGGAGGCGAAGGCCTTGGAACCGGCGGCCATCAGACCCAGGCGCTCCCCACCCTCAGCGACCCCGCGCTCCGCGTTGGACGCTGCGGTGTAGATCATCAGCCGGGCAGCATCGATCTTCATCTTCATATCGGCGAGCATGAACTGGGTGTTCTGGAAGTCCGCGATGGCCTTCCCGAACTGCTTGCGCTCCTTGACATATGCCACGGCCTGGTCGAACGCGCCCTGGGCGATGCCGAGAGCCTGCGCGCCAATGGTCGGCCGGGTGTGGTCCAGGGTTTGCAGGGCGGTCTTGAAGCCCGTGCCTTCCTCGCCGATCATGCGGGAAGCCGGCACGCGGCAGTCCTCGAAGTACAGCTCTGCGGTCGGGGAACCCTTGATGCCGAGCTTGTGCTCCAGGCCACCGACGCGGAATCCCGGGTCGTCCTTGTGAACCATGAACGCGGAGATGCCCCGGGCCCCTGCCTCCGGGTCGGTGACAGCCATGACGGTGTACCAGGAGGAACGCCCGCCGTTGGTGATGAAGCACTTGGAGCCGTTAATGACCCACTCATCGCCCTCGCGCACCGCGCGGGTCTTCATCGCGCCAGCATCGGAGCCGGCCTCGCGCTCGGTCAGCGCGTAGGAGGCGAGCTCACCGTTGGCGATATCCGGGAGCACTTCCTGCTTCAGCTCGTCGGAGCCGTTGAGGATCAGCCCCATGGTGCCGAGCTTGTTCACGGCCGGGATGAGGGAGGACGAGCCACAGACGCGGGCGACCTCCTCGATCACAATGACGGCCGCGAGGGAGTCCGCGCCCTGACCACCGCACTCCTCCGGGACGTGGATCGCATTGAACCCGGATTCGTTCAGCGCCTTGAGGGCCTCCTCCGGGAAACGCTCATTTTCATCGACGTCCTGCGCGTACGGGGCGATGTCGCGCTCCGCGAGGCCGCGGATGGCTTCGCGCAGCTCCTGGTACTCCTCAGGGAGCTTGAATGGTTCGAAGTCCGGGTTGAATCCCATAGGTGACCTCCACAAATTGCGTTCAGGAATTGTGTTCTAGATAACTATCTGACACTGTAGCGCGCCACGGGACACCGGGGCAGCATTGTCACGATTTCACAACTTTTTAGCCCTTCCGGTTCTCGGTTTTTCCGCAGCTCAGTTACCCTAAAATTCATGATTCAGTCCCAGCCATATAGCGACGCCACCCCAGCATCCCAGCCAGGTAATGAGGGCACCGCCCCTGCGAATCCTGCCGTGTTGCCGGGCGCAGCCACCTCCGCTCGCGCAGACAAGCACGCTTCCCGGTGGGCCCGGCGCGCCGCTGCGGGGCTGGGCGCCGCAGCACTAGCACTGACCGCTGCCTGCAGCTGGGGATCCGACTCCCCCGAGGACGCCAAACCGCAGTCGCTGTCCTCACAGACGGATCGCGAATCCACCGCCACTGTCCCTTCCGAATCCACTGGCCTGGCGGCCGCCGATGACGAGCGCAAGCGCGACGGCCTGTGCGCCACCCCTGACCTGAAGATCGATACGGACAACATGCAGGGTGCGGCCGGCAGCACCCTGCTGGACATCGTATTTACGAACACTGGCGACGAGGAGTGCTCGCTCGAGGGCTACCCCGGGGTCAGCCTCGTGACCGATAACAACGGCACGCAGCTCGGCGCCAGCGCCGATCGCGAGGAGTCCGGCGAGTCCGACAAGGTGACCCTCCAGCCGGGAGACCGCGCAACCGCCTCCGTCCGAATCACGAAGGTCGGGGCGCTGGACCCTGAGGAGTGCAGCCCGAAGGCTGCCGACGGGATCCGCGTCTACCCGCCGGAGGAGACTCGCTCCGCCTATGTCGAGTTCAAGGGGCTCGAGGGCTGCACCGGGAAGGATAAGTACATGTCCGTGCAGCCAGTGCGCGCAGCCCAGTAGCAGCTGACCAGGGGGTTCCATGGGCGCAGCGAGGTCAGTGCGGTTCGCCACTTTCGCCATCATTCTCGCCGCCACCGCGCTCAGCGCATATCGGGTGGCCGGCCGCACCCTGTACTGGGATGACTTCCTGATCCCCGCCACCTACGGCGCCCCGGAGCAGCTCTCGTTCACGGAACTCTTCCTCCCCCACGACGGGCACCTCATGCCCGGCGCGATCGCCCTCCAACTAGCGGCCGACCGCACCGCCGCCCTGGAATGGTGGCTGCCGGCCACGCTGATCGTGGTCGGCACCTTTGTGTCTGCTGTGCTGTGGGCTGCCAGTGGGGTCGCTCGAGGTCGCCCGTTGGTGCTCGCCCTGCTGTGTTTCTCCCCATTCCTGGGGGTTGCGCTGGGCTGGTGGTCGGCGGCCATCAACGCGCTGGCCTGGCAAATCACCTGCGCTGTGGCGCTGTTGCTGCTGCGCCGAACGAGGCCGTCTTCTCGCGCTCGGCTTGCAGTGCGCGGTGCTGCGGTGGCTGTCACAGTCTTCGTCGGGTTGCTGTTCACGGAAAAGGCACTCTCCATCCTCCCCCTGCTCACCGCATTGGCGCTGTTCTTCCCGTCCTTCCTCTATCCCCGGTGTCAGGACGTCGCGTCGCGACGCATGCGGGTCCTCACCCTTGCGCCTGGGTGGTTGGTCACCGCCGCGTGGGCGGTGCTCTATGTTGCGGTGACGCGGACTGCGCCGTCCACCGGGGAGGCGTCGGGGTCCGTGGTGTGGGGTGCGGTACCGCGGGCGCTGCGGGACGCAGTTCTCCCCGGGGTTCTCGGTGGGCCGTGGAGCTTTGAGCGTTGGGCGCCTGGTGGCAGCTTCGCCTCCCCCTCGGCTGCAGTGGGCTGGCTCGCTGCGGTCGGGGCCATCGTACTCGTGGCGGTGTGGCTTTTCCGGCATGGCCAGGGGCCCGTTGGCACTCGGCTGCGGGCCGGCGGGCTGGTGCTCTCCTTGGGTTACCTGGCGCTGGTTTTCCTCGCCCTAGCTCTGGCCCGCTCTGGCGCCAACACGGCGGACGTGATCACCGCCTCGCTGCATTATTACGCTGATGCCTTCACCGCGGCCGTCCTGTTGTGCACCGCGGCTGCCGTGCAGGCGAAGGCCCGAGCGCTCCCCGACCATCGGATCGCTGGCCACGCGGCGGCAGCTGATGGGGACCCGCGGACAAGCACCACGCGCCGTCATGGCACCAAGGGCAAGTCCCAGGCTCCGCATGCCCGCACTATCGTGCAGGCCGTCCTCGTCGTGGGATTCATCGCCTCCTCCACCGCCACGACCGTCAGCTACCTGGATAGCTGGCATGACGATGAGACCGCCGAGTGGCTGCGCACCGTCACGTCCAGCCTGCGGGCCGCACCCGCCCCGCTTCTGCCGCAGCCCGTCCCGGCCATGATCGCGAACCGCTACGACGGCCCGCGGGTCGATATCGGCGAGGTCGCCCGCTCCCTGCCTGACTGGCCCGGCGTATCGGCGGGGACGCCACGCCCCACGTTCCTCAACGACGAGGGGAAGCTGGTGGCCGCGGACGTCCTAAAACTGGCGGTCAACGAGCAGCCAGACAGCAAACAATGCGGGCAACGGATCCCCCTGAACAAACCGACATTGGTCAAGCTCAGCGCGCCACTGAAATTCGGCGAATGGACCTGGGTGCTGAACACCACGGCGAGCACCCCCGTCACGCTGCGCATCCTGACCCCCAATGGGCTCGAAAGCTACGAGGAGTCCCTGGCCCGCGCCCACCGGGTCGCTGTCCCGGCCGAACTGAATCAGCAGCACGTGCGGGTCTCCGGGGGCGGGAACACGATCGAGGTTCTGGCGACCCCGCAGCAGCGTTCCACCCCTGCGGGCGGCAACTACCTGTGCCTGGGAGCAGGTGCTATCGGTCCGCTCCTCCCCATGGAGCGCTCGGCACACTAAACTTGAGATCCGGGCGAGCGCGACTGCGCCCCGCCTCAGAACCGAAAGGCTAGAACCGGACTATGGCAGGTGGACTCGCCGCCCTCTTGGATGACGTCGCGCTGATCGCGAAAAAGGCAGCGGCCACGGTGGATGACGTCGCTGCGGCCGCCGGGCGCACGAGCGCGAAGGCCGCGGGAGTGGTGGTCGACGACGCCGCGGTGACCCCAAAGTTCGTCCAGGGCGTGACCCCTGCCCGCGAGCTGCCGATCATCTTCCGCATCGGGCGGGGCTCACTGTTCAACAAGCTCGTGATCATCCTGCCGCTGGCGCTGCTGCTGAGCTGGCTCGCCCCGTGGGCGCTGATGCCCCTGTTGATGGTGGGCGGGTTCTATCTCTCCTTCGAGGGGGCGGAGAAGGTCGCCGAGAAGCTCGGAATCGTCGCCCATCCCGACGCCGAGAGCGAAGAGGCCGTCGAGGAGGACGCGCTGGTAAAGCAGGCGATCCTCACGGACTTCATCCTCTCGGCGGAGATCATGGTCATCTCGCTGAACGAGGTGGCCACCGAACCCTTCTTCAACCGCACCCTCATCCTCATCATCGTCGCCCTAGCGATCACGCTCGGTGTCTACGGCTTCGTGGGCCTGCTGGTGAAGATCGACGATATCGGGCTGCGGCTCATCGCCACCAATAAGCCCGCGGCTGCTCGCTTCGGCCGGGGCCTGGTCACGGCGATGCCGAAGATACTGAACACCATCGCGGTGATCGGCACCTTCGCGATGCTCTGGGTGGGCGGGCACATCCTGCTCTCCGGGTTCGACGAGCTCGGCTGGCATTGGCCACACGAGGTCGCCGCAGCTGCGAGCGGTGCCGTCGAATCCTGGGGAGGTTTCGCCTCCTGGACCGCGGAAACCCTGTGTAGCCTCGGGTTTGGGCTCGTCGCCGGGTTCATCGTGCTTGGCATCGTCGCTGTGTGCAAGGCGATCGCGACGTCGATAAAGAAGAAGTAGGGAAAACATGCTGGATGCAAGAAACGTTGCCCTCGTCCTGGAAGGCGGCGGCATGCGCAATAGCTACACCGCGGCCTGCATCGACCAGCTACTCGCCCATGAGGTGAAGTTCGGCTGGGTCGGCGGGGTGAGCGCAGGTGCCTCGCACACCGTGAACTTCCTCTCCGGCGACCGGCTGCGCGCCCGCGAGAGCTTCATCACCCTTCCTGCCCACCCCACGGCGGGCGGGATGTCGTCCTTCATGCGGGGCAACGGCTACTTCAATTCGGACTTCATCTACGAGCAGGCCGCGCTGCCGAACGCATCGATCCCCTTCGATTTCGAGACCTTCTTCGCGGACGACACCCCCTTTTCGATCAGCGCGTTGCGGGCCGACACGGGAGAAACGGTCTCCTGGGGTCGCGGTGACCAGCACAACGACGGCGACCTGATGAAACAGGTTCGGGCTAGCTCGACGATCCCCGCCCTGATGCCGACGACCATCATCGACGGGGTGCCCTACGTGGACGGTGCGCTGGGTGACACGGGTGGCCTCGTGCTGCCGAATGCGATCGAGGCCGGCTTCGATAAATTCCTCATCCTGGCGACGAAGCCGCGCAACTACACGCGCCCGGCGATGGGGTCTCCACAGCTCGTGCGCCTGTTCAACCGCAAGTACCCGGCGGTGGCGGAGGCTGCATTGACGAGACACGAGCGTTATAACGCGGTGCGGGAGCAAATGACCGAGCTGGAGCGCCAGGGTAAGGCCATGATCTTCTACCCGGAGAACATGATGGTCACCAGCACCGAGCGCAAGGTACGCGCGCTGCGGCGAAATTACGCGCTGGGGATGCAGCAGACGATGCGGGAGCTCCCCCGGTGGTTGGAGTTCCTGCGGGACTAGTCCGCTGCGCAGAAATGGCCTGAAGAACCCGGGGCTGACCGCCGAGCCTCAGCTTTCCGAAGCCCAGCATAACCGCAGTTCAGATAGGCTATCCTTGCTAGCTAAACGCGCATTAATAGGCGAATATGTGCGTATGCTTAAAAATCTCCAACGCTACTGGCTGGTCTACCTCGCGCTGGTAGTCCTGGCCACGACGGGCGCGCTCCGGCTGATGAAGCAGCCAGTCGCCGCACAGTGGCTCGCCTCAGTATTCATCGTGGCGGTCATCCTCTGGGTGGGTGCGGACATGATCCGCGACCTGCTGCGCGGGCACACCGGCCTGGATATCCTCGCCGTCGTGTCGATGACGGCCACCTTGCTGGTCGGTGAGTACGTCGCGGGCCTGATCATCGTCCTCATGATCACCGGGGGCGAGGCCTTGGAGGATTACGCGCAGGCCCGCGCGGAGCGCAACCTCACGAATCTTCTCAACCGCGCCCCGCAGCACGCGCTCCGCCTGCTCTCGGCGGATTCCGACGAGGTCGAGAAGATCGCGGTGTCGGACATCGCGATCGGGGACGTCATCCTGGTCCGCCCAGCCGAGCAGATCCCGGTGGACGGCACGCTGCTTTCCGAACACGCCAGCGTGGACGAGTCCGCGCTGACCGGCGAGCCCCTCAGCGTCGATAAGCACACCGGCGACGAGGTGATGTCTGGCTCCCTGGCTGGCCACGCGGCCCTTCGTCTGCGGGCGGATCGGGTGGCCGCGGATTCTCAATACCAACGGATCATCGACCTGGTGGCCACGGCCCGCGAGGAAAAGGCCCCGGTCGTGCGCATCGCCGACCGTTTCGCGCTCCCATTCACGGTCTTCGCCGTTCTCCTCGCCGCGGTGGCGGCGTTCGTCGCTCAGGACGCCACCCGCTTCGCCGAGGTGCTCGTGCTGGCCACCCCGTGTCCGCTGATCATCGCAGCCCCGGGGCCTTCCTGGGTGGGCTGTCGCGCGCCTCTGAGCGGGGCATGGTGGTCAAAGGCGGTGGCGTGCTGGAACAGCTCGCCACGGTGCGCTCCGCCGCTTTCGACAAGACCGGCACCCTCACGTCGGGCCGGCCGCAACTGGAGCACATCGATACCAGCAATGGCTGGCAGGAAGACCAAGTTCTGGCTCTCGCCGCGGCAGCGGAGCGCGGTTCCACCCACGCGCTCGCCGAGGGGATCATGCAGGCCGCCGAGGCCCGTGGGGTCACCGTCCCCACTGCCACGGATTTCGAAGAAATCGCCACGAATGGTGTGGCTGCCGAGGTCGGTCGGCACCAGGTCCGGGTCGGCAAGCTGAGCTTCATCCAGCAGACCGACCCGGCGGCGCATGCGGCGGAGGTGCTATCCGGGGAGACGGTCGCCTATGTCGCGGTCGACGGCCAGTTCGCTGGATCACTGCACATGGCCGACCAGGTACGCCCGGAAGCGGGTGCGTTGATTCGCTGGCTACGCAACCAGGGTGTCGGCAAGCTCGCGATCCTCACCGGGGACGCGGAACCGACGGCAAATGCCGTGGCCGAAAAACTGGGCATCAACGAGGTCCACGCCGGGCTGCTACCGAAGGACAAGGTGGAGCTGGCGGGCAACCTCGCTCCCCACCCGACGATGATGGTCGGCGACGGCATCAATGACGCCCCGGTGCTCGCCGCGGCAGACATCGGCATCGCCCTGGGCGTGCGGGGAACGACGGCGGCCGGCGAGGCCGCGGACGCCGTCATTCTGAAGGACAGCCTCGCTCCCCTGGCCGAGGCGATCGAGATCGCTCGGCACACGCTGCGGACCGCCAAGACCTCGATCATCATCGGTATCACGCTCTCGGTGGGGCTGATGCTGGTGGCGGCATTCGGGTACATCCCGGCGGTCGCGGGCGCCCTGTTGCAGGAGGTCGTGGACCTCGCGGCGATCCTGTACGCGCTGCGGGCGCTACAGGCGCCAGTGGCCAATCTCGAGGGTTCCGCGCAGCGCTAGCCACACCGCTCACTCCTCGCCTGCCCTCATGCTGGGGCGCTGCGCACGCTCTGCAGGCTTCTGACCCGGCCGTTACAGTGGGACTCAAAGGGCACCACTGTGGCTGGTCGCCCCGGACCGGCAACCAGCCGCAACTGCTTCTTTAAAAAAACAGAAACTTAGGTCTGAATTCGAGGAGCGATTGAACCCATGGCTATGACAGTCGGCGAAATGATGGTTAAGGCTCTGGCCGAGCACGGGGTCTCCAAGGTCTGGGGCGTGGTGGGCGATGCCCTCAACCCCATTACGGACGCAATCCGGCGCGAGGATCGCATCGACTGGATTGGTGTGCGCCACGAAGAGGCCGGCGCCTTCGCCGCCTCCGCGCAGGCCCAGCTCACCGGTGAGCTCGGGGTGGTCATGGGCACCGTCGGACCCGGCGCGATCCACCTGCTCAACGGGCTTTATGATGCTCAGAAATCCCACGCCCCGGTGCTTGCCATCGTGGGCCAGGTCCCGCAGGCCTCCATCGGGACGAACTTCTTCCAGGAGGTCAACAACGACCGCCTCTTCGACGACGTCTCCGTCTTCACCGCGACGGTTACCACCGCCGAGCAGATGCCCTACCTCTTCGAGCAGGCCGTGAACGCCGCGATCGCCCAGAGTGGCGTGGCGGTTCTGAGCATCCCCGCCGACGTGGGCGGCCTGACCCTGCCCAAGGAGGCCACCACCCCACGCTTCGCGCCGAAGCCCGCGGGGTCTACCCCGTCTGCCGACCGGATCGGCGAGGCGGTCAACGCCTTGCAGTCGGCGGAGAAGGTCTCGCTGCTGGTAGGCCGCGGAGCGCAGAACTCCCGCGAGGAGCTGCTGGAGCTGGCCGAAATCCTGGACTCCCCGATGGTGTTGACGCTTAAGGGCAAGGAGTTCCTTGAAGACGAGAACCCATGGCAGCTCGGCCAATCAGGGCTGATTGGTAACCCGGCGGCGATTAAGGCCATGGAGGAATCCGACACGATCTTCATGATCGGCACGGACTTCCCCTACCGGGAGTGGATCCCCTCCGGCAAGCAGATGATCCAGCTGGATATCAACGCCAGCCACATCGGTCGCCGCGCCCAGATCGACGTCGCCCTGGTCGGTGACGCCACCGAAAGCCTCCGCCTGCTGATCGGCGCGCTGCGCAGCGCCGGCGTCGAAAAGGATGCGAAGGACTGGGCAGAAGGGCTACGTAAGCGCTACGAGCGCTGGCTGGACAGGCAGAAGAAGCTCGCTAACCCGCACTTCGATGAAACGCTGCTCGGCAAACTGCGTTCGCTGGGCGATAACCCCAGCAAGCGGATCCGCCCGGAGGGTGTGGCCACCGCGCTGGACGAGGTCTGCGCCGACGATGCGATCTTCACCTCGGATACCGGAATGTCGACGGTGTGGCCCTCCCGGCTGCTGCCGATGCGTGGCACCCGGCGCCTCATCGGTTCTTATAATTTGGGTTCGATGGCCAACGCCTTGCCGATGGCGCTGGGCGCGCAGGCAGAGTACCCGGATCGCCAGGTCGTGGCCATGGCCGGCGATGGTGGGCTCATGATGTTGGCGGGCGATCTGCGCACCGCGGTGACCTACGATTTGCCTATCACCGTCGTGGTTTTCAACAACACGAAACTCGGCATGGTGAAGCTGGAAATGGAACAGGTCGGCCTTCCGGAGTACGGTACTGATTTGGATAATCCAGACTTCGCTGAACTTGGCCGTGCCATGGGCCTGGAGGCGGTGCAGGTCTCCGAGCCAGAGGAACTGGCCGAAGCCCTGCGCACTGCGGTGCACTCCCCCAAGCCCTACCTGGTCGAAGTTCTCACCAACCCCGACGAGGTGTCGGTGCCGGGCGAAATCGAACCCTCCCAGGTTTATGGTTTCGCCCGGGCGAAGGCGCTAGAGCTCCTTCCGGATGTGAACTTCCGGAAGTAGCGGGAAGCACCTTCAAGGGAAAAGTTAAGAATGAGAAGCATCAAAATTGGGTTGGCGCTCGTCGGGCTACTGGTCGGCGCTGGCTTCGCAACCGGCAAGGAAGTTACCCAGTACTTCGTCAGCTTCGGCACGATGGGTGTGTGGGGTGTGCTCGTCGCAGCCATCACCACCGCCGGTGCCGCGATCGTGGCGATGACGGCGGGAAGTTTCTTCCTCGCCGAGGAGCACTCCTCCGTATTCAACCGCATCTCGCACCCGATCATCTCCAAGGTGATGGATGCGGGAGCGACCGTCACCCAATTCGCGATTGGCTTCATCATGATCGCCGGCGCCGGGGCCGTCGTCGAGCAGCAATGGGGCATTCAGCCCTGGATCGGCGCCCTGAGCCTGACGATCATCATCGCCCTGGTGGGTTTGTTGGACGTGGACCGCGTCTCGACGATCATCGGCGGAGCGACGCCCCTGATCGTCGTGGTGATCCTCATCGTCTTCGTGTGGGTGCTGCTGAATAAACCGGACGGCTCTTTCACGGAGCTGGCTGCCATCGGAGCACAAAACGAGTCCCCAGTGCGGCCATGGTGGCTCTCCGCCCTGAACTACACGGGCATGACGCTGGCCACCGGCATCAGCATGATCCTGGTCATCGGTGGCGATAGCGCCAACATGCAGAACGCGATCCGCGGTGGCCTGCTGGGTGGGCTGATCTACAGCACCATGGTGGTCATCGAGGTCATCATGCTGCTGCTGGCCGCCCCACTGGTCCTCGGCTCCGACGTCCCGATCCTGGCACTGACGACGCACATCGCACCGTGGTTCAGCCACTTCGCCAGCGTGGTCGTGGTGTTCATGGTTTTCAACACAGCCCTGGGCATGTTCTATGCCCTGGGACGCCGCCTGACCGCCAAGAAGCCGGAGGCCTACCGCCCGGTGTATCTGCTGGGTGTGCTGGTCGGCTTCGGCGTGAGCTTCGTGGGCTTCGGCGACCTGGTCAACATCGTCTTCCCGATCCTGGGCTGGATCGGCATGGTCATCGTGGGCGCGTTGATCCTGTGGCGCTTCAAGACGGCCAGCCGCATCGAGGCAGAGGGCAAGGCCCGCTCCCGCATCTGGAAGTACGCCACGGCTCCGGCCAAGGCGTCCACCCGTGACCTGCGCCGCATCGCGACGCTCATCCGCGGCACCGCACCGGATAACGAGCGCTTCCGTGAGAAGCTGCAGGATGAGTTGGAGCAGCAGCATGAGGGTGAGGGCGAGTATGAGGACTCCCCGGAGGCCGCCCAGCACCAGGAGATGCTCGACAAGCTCGAGGAATACGACGAACGCTACGCGTCGCAGCAAGCCGCGGCGGCGTCGGATCAGGCCCCTGACGCTGCAGCGTACGCGCCGAAGCAGAGCTAGGACCAGCGTGGGCGCGGCGGCTGCCAGCCTTCGAAGCGCTCCAAGGTCTCGGCCGCGCCCTCGGTGAGGATCAGCGAATCAAAATCCGCCGCGCGGATGAAGCCCTCGCCGGCCATCGCGGCCAGCCCCGTGACCAGCGGCTGCCAGAACCGGGAGTTACACAACGCCACTGGCTTGCCGTGGGTGCCTAGCTGGAGGCCGGTCCACACTTCGAAGACCTCGTCGAGGGTGCCAACCCCACCCGGCAGCGCGACGAAGCCATCCGCCAGGTCGGTCATTACTTGCTTGCGCTCGGCCATGGAGTCCACCACCAGCAGCGCGGAGAGCCCGGGGTGAGCGATCTCCTCATCCACCAGGTGCCGCGGCATCACGCCGACCACGTGGCCGCCGTTTTCTAGGACGCCGTCGGCGATCTCCCCCATCAGCCCGACGTGGCCGCCGCCGTAGACCAAGGTGATGTCGCGGTCCGCCAGCTGCTGGCCGAACTCGCGGGCCTGCGCCACGTACTTCTCCCCCATGCCGGTCTTCGCACCGGTGAACACGGTCAGCGAATTGATCCTGCGCTTCAGCGCAGGCCCGATGCGCTGGGCCAGCAGCGGGGCGAGCTGTTCATCCAGCTCCTCGGGTGTGGTGATGTCCAGCCACCGGGTCTCCGCGATCTCTGCTTGGCCACCGGCCACCTGCCCCAGCGCCTCGTTGTACGGGTGGGTGTACACGGTGCTGCGCACCTTAAAACCCTCCTCGTTGGCAGCCTGCGCGCTGAAGATGCCTAGGAAGCTCAGGTCTTCCTCCTTGAGCTCCACCCCGATCTCTTCGGCGGCCTCCCGCGTGGCAGCCTGCGCACTGGACTCCCCGGCTTCCGGCTTGCCGCCGGGCAGCTGGAAGTAGGGCGAGCCCTCCTTGCGCACACAGAGCACCCGGCCCTGGGGGTCCTGGATCACGGTGGCGCTGACGGTGATGAGTCTTTCGGATTCAGTGCTGCTCACGGGGTCCTTTCGGTGGGGATTGGCGTCTAAAAAGGGCTCGAAGCAGGCCCTGGAAAAGAACGGGAAGGGAAGGTTCACGATAACAAGACGGCAAAAGCGCCCGACCGGTAGGCCGGGCGCTTTGTCTTGAGCGCGAAGCGTGCTTTCTAGTCGACGTCGTCCGCCTGGGTCTGGTGGACGGTGCCGTGCGCGTGGTGCGGCGGGGCGTAGATGCTGTAGAGCTTCATCGGCTCATCACCAATGTTGATGATGTTGTGCCAGGTCCCCTTCGGAACGATGACTGCCCAGTCGGCGGAGACCTCCTCGGTGAAGGTCACCTCATCCTTGGACGGGCCCATCTCGACGCGGCCGCGGCCGGACTCGAGGCGCAGGAACTGGTCCTCCTTGGTGTGAACCTCGTGTCCGACGTCGCCGCCCACCGGGATGCTCATCACGGTGACCTGGAACTGCTCCCCAGTCCACAGCGCGGTGCGGAATGTCTCGTTATCGAGGGTTTCCTTCTCGATATCGACGACGAACGGCTTCGGGCCCTGATCTCGTGTCTCTGCCATGACTACTCCTTGTTCTTGAGATTTTCCGGCTTAGTCGGCTTCGGCTGAGCCAACCGTATTCCGTGGTGAAACGGCTACACCTCAATTGTAGGCGCGATCGTTCAGGCCCGTCCGGGTGGAATGGCAGCACGCGAGGTAGGGCTTAGGCCCCGCGGCGGCGCAGCAGCAGCCAGGCGCCAGCCGCAGCGAGGACGACGACGCCCGCTCCGATGCCGACGTTGCGGGCCGTGTTCCCGGACTCCTCCGAGGACGCCGCGGCTGCAGGCTCGCTGGAGTCTTCCTTCTTGTCGCCGCCCTTCGCATCACCGCCAATGACCCCCCGGATCCAGTCAGCCTGCTCCGCCACCGGTGCCACAGAGACAGCGGCGTTAGATTTCATCTCCTCCTCCGTCGGGTTCTCCGGGTCCTCGAAGAGACCGGCGGACATGATGCCGGCGACCTTGCCGTCCGCAAAGATCGCACCACCGGAGTCGCCCGGCTGGATGCGCGCACCGTCCTTCAGGGCAACGTCGAGGGCCTTCGGAGCCTCGTAGAGCGCGAGCGGCGAGTCACCGCGGACCTTTGCCTTGGCGGACGGCAGCTTGGTGGAACCACCGGAGCCATCGGAAGACCAGCCGTAAATGTTGACGTCCCCGGTGGGCACCTCATCCGCGACCTCAGCGAAGGTCTCCAGGTTGATCTCCTGCTCAGTGTGGAGCAGGGCGATGTCCCCGCGTGGGGCGGCCTCGTGACGGTCCACCTTGTACACCCGCTGGTCGTCGCCCTGGCCGATGCGCACCGAACCGCCCGGCTTGGCGGCTGCGTCGATGCAGTGGCGGGCGGTGATCACCCAGTGGGGGTCGATGGCGGTGCCGGTGCACACGCCCTCTTCAGGGTCAGAATCATCAACGCGGACGGAGACGACCGGCTTTGCCTCTTCGGTGTCCCCGGCGAAGGTCTTGCTCTCCATGGCACCGGCTGGTGCGATGGCGAGTGCTCCTGCTGCGACCACCCCGGCGGCCACGCTAGCTGCGAACTTCTTCATTTTTATCCTTTCCAAACACCGCGGTGATGCGGCGAAGCAGAGTTTCCAGCGGCCCACGGTCACACACCGCGAGCCACGCATAAGAGATGAGGATGGCGCCGCCCAAGCTGATCCAGAAGCCGAACCACTCCGGTGCCAGCCGATCCGCCGTGAGCACGTGGATGCAGTAGATCGTGAGTGGCATACGGCCCAGCGGTGCGAGCCAGCCGATCCAGCGCTGCAGCAGGCAGCACAACGAGCAGATGCCCACCGACGCCCCGATGCTTCCGATGATGTCGCCCAGTCCACCGGTATGGCCGCCGACGTCGAAAAACTCAGGCAGCATGGTGTACCAGCGAAGCGCGAGGTCCACGGCGAAGAGCCCCAGGCCGACAACGAGGCCGAGCCAGAGCAGCTTCGGGCTGAGCATGTGCCGCCGGAAGAGCATCCCGGCGATCATCAGCGCTCCCCACGTCAACGGCGAGTAGGGCCAGAAAGCGGGAATAAGCACCGTCGCGGTGGACGCCAGCACCGCCGATCCAAAGGTCAGCACGCAGGCCAGCCACAGGAGGACGGGCGAGCTCCAGCGCGGCGCCCAGGCGAGCAACGCCATGCAGAGTCCGATGGTTCCGAGCACCACGAACACCTGCCCGGTGAACGGGGCGAGCGCGAAGTGCAGAGCAATCAGGCATAGTCCACGCACGATGAGTTGCGCGGGGCGCGCCCGCATGTAACCCATCGACACCCCGGAAATGAAAGCGAAGAGTGCTGCCGGGAAGCCGTAGAACACCTGGACAGCCACGCCATCCAGGTAGGTCAGGTGGGCGACCATCATGCCGACGAGCGCAACGGCGCGCGCGACGTCGATACCAACGTTTCGGTTCTGCATAGCTGGGACGGTACGCAGGCCGATGTTGCGGGGACGTTAACGCGGGCACAACACCCGTGCCGTTACGATCGATGCCATGACAATCCGCGTTCTCGTCGTCGACGACGAAAGCTACCTCGCCGACGCCATTTGCACCGCACTGAACAGCGCAAACATGCAGGCCACTGCGGTCTACGACGGTGCCACCGCGCGCTCATCGATCGACGATATCCGGCCCGACGTCGTCGTCCTGGACCGCGACCTTCCAGGCATCCACGGCGACGACATCTGCCGCTGGGTGGTCGATACCCACCCGGCGACGAGGGTGATCATGCTGACCGCCTCGGGCACCCTGGACGACCGGCTGGAGGGCTTCGACCTCGGCGTGGATGATTACCTACCCAAGCCCTTCGAGGTCCCGGAGCTCATCGCACGGGTTAATGCGCTAGCTAAGCGAAACCTGCCGGTGCGCGGCGAGGTCTACCGGTGCGGCGACGTGCGGCTGGACACCTTCCGCCGCGAGGTCACCCGGGGTGGGGCGCCGGTGGCCTTGAGCCCGAAGGAGTTCGCGGTGTTGGAGGTCCTCATGGAGGCAGCCGGTGGGGTGATTTCCGCCGAGGATCTGCTCGCGGAGGCGTGGGACGAGAATGCCGACCCATTCACGAACTCCCCGCGCGTGACGGTCTCCCACCTGCGCAAAAAGCTGGGCGAACCGCGCATCGTGCACACCGTGGCAGGTGCTGGTTACTACGTGGCGGAGGCGCCGCGATGAAGTTGAGCTTGCGGGCACGGATCACCGTGATGTTCTTAGGCACCGTCTTGGGCGTGGGGTTGGCGCTGATCGGGCTGGTGTATGCGTATTTGAAGCTCACGCCGGTCCCTTTCATGGCCCAAATCCCGACGCCGGATGAGGGGCTAGTCATCGACGGGGCGGTGCCGATCGCCGATGAGGTTCTGCGCCGCGTGCTGGTGGCCTCCCTGACCGTATTGGCGCTGCTCACCGCGGTCGCTGGGGTGATCGGTTGGTTCGTGGCTGGGCTCGTGATTAAGCCGCTTCGGGATTTTGCGCACGACGCCGCGACCGTCACCCGGGGTGACTTGAGTGCCCGCATCAGCCACCAGGGCCCTGATGACGAGGTGGGCGAGTTGGCGGATGCGCTGAACGCGATGCTCGACGAGCTGGCGGATGCCCTCGAGCGGCAACGCCGCTTCGCGTCGAACGCCTCCCACGAGCTGAAGACTCCGATCGCGACGATCCAGACGATGGCTGATGTGGCCCTGGCCAGTGGCGATGAGCAGGTGCTGCGGGACACCTTGGGGCGGGTGCGCGAGGTCAATGCACGGGCCGCCGATACCGTGGCTTCGTTGCTACAGCTGGCGAACGTGGACGTCCGGGATCGCCAGGAGCTGGATTTGGCCGCGCTATGCCGTGATATCGGTCGTGGGCAGAGCGTGCCGGTGGCGGCGGAAGCGCTCACGGTGGCCGCCTCCCCCACCCTGGTGCGTCAGGCGGTGGAGAACATGGTGCGCAACGGGATCACTCACGGCGAGGATCCGTCCATGACGGTGGCACAGGTGGGTCGGAACGCGGAGATCACCGTGGAGTCAGGTGGGCCGCAGCTGGACGCGGCGGAGGTTCGCACGTGGGTGGAGCCCTTCGCCCGGGCGCAGCGGACCTCGGGGGCCGGTCAGGGCCTGGGGCTGGCGATCGTCGACGCAATTGCTAAGGCCCACGGCGGTTCGGTGGAACTGACTCCGCGGGCTGAAGGTGGGCTCATCGTGACGCTGCGGCTGCCTGCTTAGAGGGTGAGCGCAGCTCCGGAGTGCCTCTTAGGCTTCGAGCACGTAACGCAGGATCTCCACGACCTGGTCGGTGGTGGTGCACCACGCCTGCGCGGCGGCGTCGACCTCCTTGAGCGGGTGGACGATGTCCTCGCCATGCAGCGTGACATAAGGCTTGTCCAGTGCCGCGCAGTAACCCGCGTCGAAGGCGGCATTCCACTGCTTGTACTGGTCCCCGAAGCGGACGACGACCATGTCGGCCTTCTCAATCAGGGTGCGGGTGCGGATGGAGTTCACCTTCGAGGACTGGTGATCGCGCCAAAAGCCCGCGGGTGCCTCGCCGAGGTGGTCGCCGGCTGCGTCGCTGGCGGGGTGGTCGGTCACCGGCGCGGTGAATACGACGTCGAGCCCGGCGGCCTCCGCGCCGCGCTGGATCTCTTCGCGCCAGTCGGTGTGGATCTCGCCGGACAGGTACACGTTGAAGCTCAAGGCCTTTTCTCCTTACGGTTTTTGACGTTGACCTTGAAGTTTACGACGTGTCGTCGCAAAGTCACCTTCTCATTCGTGAAGCCGATGTAAGTGTAATCGCTTGGCGCGTAGCATTGGCGACATGCGCATTTACACCGTGGGCCACTCCAACCTCGACTTCGAGGACTTCGCTGAAATGATCAAGGCTGCCGGTGTGGCATCCATCGTGGATGTGCGCAAGCTGCCCGGGTCCAGGAAGTACCCGTGGTTCAACGACGACCACCTTGCCGAACACCTTCCCACATGTGGCATCACTTACAGCAGAAGCGAGGGCCTCACCGGGCGGCGCAACGTGTCCCACTCGGTGCCGTTTGAGGTTAACGGCAACTGGCGTAACCGCAGCTTCCACAATTACGCCGACCATGCGCTCGGCGAGGAGTTCTCGGACGCGCTCTCGCAGCTACGGGCGAACGCCGCCGAAACTCCCACCGCGATCATGTGCTCCGAGGCGGTGTGGTGGCGCTGCCACCGGCGTATCATCGCCGACCACCTCATCGCCCACGGTGACGAGGTTGGCCACATTATGGGCCTGGGTGCAGCCGAGGCGAAGGTAAGCGAGGCAACGCTCAACGACGGCGCAGTCATCGGCAAAGATCTCCTCGTGCGCTACCCCGAGCGGGGCTAGCGCGTACACCAGAGGCCAGGGGGGTGCGGAAACTCGGACTACGACTCAGTCAGCCACGGCATCCTCCTCGGCCTGACCTCAGGCGCGACCTACGCCTTGCATTCATGGAGCGCCCGCCACCTTATAAGCAGCAGCATCGGAGGCACACCAGCGGACAGCACGCTCAAAGCCGACGCCGCCGTCATGTCCGCCGACACCCTGTTCAACACCATCCCCACCGGGATAGGCGTGGACGTCAACGTGAAGATCTTGGACAACTTCGCCACCCACCTCGCCCCCGCGTTGGGTTGGCAGCCGAACCACAAAAGCCCAGTTATCGGCTACCCCATCGACTAATTTCTGCAGGTCGCAAGCTCTTCGCTCCAACGTCAGTTCAGTGCGTGTTGAATATTTCAGTGAATACTGTATAGTTCAACACATGCTGACTATTGCTTCACGCCCCGACGTCATGAACCGGCTCGGCCGGGCTATGGCCGATCCGACGCGCTCCCGAATCCTGATGACCCTACTCGACGGCCCGAGCTACCCAGCCGTGCTTGCGCGCGACCTGGACCTGACCCGCTCGAACGTCTCGAACCACCTGACCTGCTTGCGCGACTGCGGCATCATCGTCGCCGAGCCGGAGGGCCGCAAGACACGCTACGAAATCGCCGATCCGCACCTCGCGACAGCGCTCAACGCACTAGTGAACGCGACGTTGGCTGTCGACGAAAACGCCCAGTGCATCGACCCTGAGTGCTCGGTGCCCGGCTGCGACGGAAAAGGAGCGGACGCATGAGTTCAGCATGTGGATGCGAACACGAACCAGCCACGGAGATCGAAGATCTCGATCGGCCATGGTGGAAGGACCCCGAGTTGCTACTGCCGATCTTCTCCGGCGTAGCCCTCTGCATAGGTCTGGCGCTGGACTGGTCCGGACTAGAGACACCCGCGACAGTTCTGTTCTGGATCGGCCTGCTGCTAGGGGCGTATACGTTCACGCCCGGCGCTATCCGGAACCTTGCCACGAAGCGCAAGCTCGGCATTGGTTTGCTGATGACGATCAGCGCGGTCGGCGCGGTAATCCTCGGTTACGTCGGAGAGGCGGCGGCGCTAGCGTTCCTGTACTCGATCTCCGAGGCGCTTGAAGACAAGGCGATGGACCGGGCCCAAGGCGGACTGCGGGCACTGTTGAAATTGGTACCGCAGACCGCGACGGTGCTGCGCGACGGTACGACGGCCGAGGTCGCAGCGAAGGACCTCGTGGTTGGCGAGCTGATGCTCGTGCGCCCCGGAGAGCGGATCGCCACGGATGGCATCATTCGGTCTGGACGTTCCAGCCTTGACACCTCAGCGATCACCGGAGAATCCATTCCGGAGGAGGTCGCACCCGGCGACGAGGTGGCCGCGGGAGCGATCAACTCCGCCGGTGTGCTGGAGGTCGAGACGACCGCAGCTGGAACGGACAACTCGCTGACCACACTCGTGGACCTGGTCGAGCAGGCGCAGGCGGAAAAGGGCGACCGCGCCCGGATCGCCGACCGGATTGCCCAACCCCTAGTGCCCGGAGTGATGATTTTGGCGGTGCTGGTCGGCGTGATTGGCTCGCTGCTGGGCGACCCCGAGACGTGGATCACCCGCGCGTTGGTGGTCCTGGTCGCAGCGTCGCCGTGCGCGCTGGCAATCTCCGTGCCGCTGACAGTCGTAGCCGCGATTGGCGCGGCCAGCCAGTTCGGCGTGGTCATCAAGTCCGGCGCGGCGTTCGAGCGGCTCGGTGGAATCCGTCACCTGGCGGTGGACAAGACCGGAACCCTTACCCGCAACCAGCCCGAGGTTACCGGCGTGGTTCCGGCAGACGGATTCGATCGGGCTCAGGTGCTTGCTTTCGCGGCGGCAGTTGAGCAGCAATCGACGCACCCCCTCGCCGCGGCGATCGCGGCAGCGGTGCCCGAAGCGCCCGCTGCCCAGGACATCAGCGAGGAAGCCGGACATGGCATCGGCGGCACTGTCGAAGGTCGACGGGTGCTGGTGGGCAGCCCCCGGTGGATCGACGCCGGGCCACTAAAGGCAGACGTTGAGCGCATGGAGTCCGAGGGCCAGACCTGTGTCCTTGTCACCGTCGATGACGCCCTTGCCGGGGCGATCGGGGTCCGCGACGAGCTGCGGCCCGAGGTGCCCGAAGCCGTGCAGACCCTGCACGCTAACGATGTGGAAGTAAGCATGCTCACCGGCGACAACACTCGCACCGCCCGGGCGCTGGCTGAAATCGCCGGAATCGACGACGTGCGCGCCGAGCTGCGCCCGGAGGACAAGGTAAGCATCGTCGCCGAACTCTCCTCCAAGACGCCGACGGCGATGATCGGCGACGGCATCAACGACGCGCCGGCACTGGCGGGCGCAACGGTGGGCATTGCGATGGGAGCAACCGGCTCTGACGCCGCGATCGAGTCCGCTGACGTCGCCTTCACTGGCCACGACCTCCGGCTGATCCCGCAGGCGCTGCAGCACGCCCGCCGAGGCAGCAGGATCATCAACCAAAACATCGTGCTGTCTCTGGCCATCATCATCGTGTTGATGCCACTGGCGATCAGCGGTGTACTGGGCCTGGCCACCGTCGTGCTGGTACACGAAGTCGCCGAGGTCATCGTGATTTTGAACGGCCTGCGGGCTGCGCAAGCGAAGCGCTGAGACACACTTTTGATGTCGAGCTTCACCGACACGGTCCGCGACTACCTGGGCAGTGTGTTTGGCAAAGGGCCCACACCCATCAGTGTTGCCGAGCCGTTGTCGGTCCAGTTGCCGTAACCGACTAGATGCAGATTCTCCACGTCAGATTCGCGGCCGCGCATAAGGTGGCGGAATGAGCCAAGTGCCGGACGGAAACCGGTGCACCAGATCAGGTGGTCGTGGTCGAGCTCGCTCAAGCTATCGACGATGGGGGGTAGCGGTGCGCTGACCGGAGTTGCGGAGCTCACGTAGATGAGGAAGCGCGACAATCTCCCCGAGGTTCGGGCCGAAATCGCCGCCGAGAATCCGGCGGCTGCCCGCGTTAAACGTTGAACTTAAAGTCCACGGAGTGTCGTCGATAAATAACCATTTGATGCGCGCGTGCGGAATTAACAACGAAATACCGCTAAAACAGACAACATATGGGGTGCACAGAAACACATATAAGTTCTGCGGAAAACCTATAGGGTGCGTCGCTAAAAACCGCTGTGCGCGAAAAACATAAAGGGTTTACGGACCCGGTCCCAGACCCCTCAATACTCTGAGCCGGAAGAATGGAAAGTGGAAGGTTGATGGGAGTTGTCAGTGGGTGAATGCGCCACCTCGACT
>NZ_KV823467.1:0-1135 GCF_001815965.1 Corynebacterium sp. HMSC22B11
GCGATTCCGGACACACTTTTTGACCCTTAACCCGGATATTAAGGAGCATAACGGCAGTGTATGCCCGAAAAAGACGCTCTCGCGAAAAGTTCGGGTTTTCCCTGTTCAGTCTGCGCATATCTGCCATCGGTCACCGCCTCAAACCATGCTTCCTCACCTATCCAATTTCGGCGCGAAGACCGAACAATTACCTCCGGCTACGCCCCCTCTGTCAACACGACGTAGTTCGCGAATAGGAGCTCCTGGCGCTGGCGCTCTGTCGTGAGCTTCCGCGGGGCCCCGAATGTTTTATCGACCTCACGGTCAAGATCATCGTGGGCCTTGAGCAACTCGGGTGCCATCGCCAACGGGTTATAGTGCTCCGCCAGGGAACGCTCCGGGTGTAGCGCCCGGGCCTCCAGAACCTTCTTGCCCGCGTCGATGATCCGCTGTCGCGCCTTCTCATCAAGCTCCGGAACGGGGAAGGTGTTCCACGTCAGCGTGTTCGCAAAGTTCAGGTCAGACTTCATTCGTCCGCCCACTGCCCTCTGCCACGTGATGAACATCGAAGACGAAATCAGACCGAACAGAAGCCCGTCGGGGTCAACCGCTGTGTATACCTTGTCTCCAGCAATCACCTCTGGAGACAAGTGCGCCGCCGTGTAAAACAGCCGCATTTCCGACACCACACGGGGGATAGCAACATAAGGAACATCAGGTTGGTGGTTCTCTTGGAAAAGATACGGGGTCGCAGCAGACTCCTGTGTCGCCTTCTTTTTGCTCGCAAGGCGCATAGCGCGCACTGCTTCAATTCGTTCTTTCAGTACCTCTGACTTCGCTACATCTGAGGGATCAAACTCATCCGCCATCCAGAGGCACCATCGGTCTAGACCGCGCACAAGCTCTCTACCCATGCGGAATGGGCGCAGGTACTTCGCTGCGATCGGGTCGGCTGCAACCTCCGCATACTCATCGGTTTCCACAATGAGGTTTCCACCATCAGTCGGTTTAGATCCGAACCGGGCTCGGGGAATATCAGCAAGGGGCTTTGTTCGCTTCTTCACGAGCACATTTGCGCCATCGATGAGGTAGGCATTGACCCCCTTCTCGATACGCTGCTCCACCCGTTACCTTGTGAGTGTCCCCGATAATGGGG
>NZ_KV823468.1:0-4778 GCF_001815965.1 Corynebacterium sp. HMSC22B11
GATCCCGTCCGCATCCCCTTTTGTCACTTAACCCTTCCTTTGTTTCTGCGGGAATGATGGAGGGGTGAGGGTGGCGACGCCACCAGACCCCTCCGCTTAGCTTTGGGGTTACTAGTATCCACGCACTACAGCTTGGAACTTCCGAGGCCCGCGCCGCAGAGCGGTGATTGCGTTCCTGATGGTGCGATAAACCTGCAGTTCACGGGTGGCGCACCCGCTTGTGCAGTTCCGTGAAAATAGTTTGACTAGCCTCTGCTGCCCCTAAGCGGTCAGGACTCCCAAGGGGATCACGTGCACTCCGCTAGGAAGCGTGTATGCATATTCCGTTGCTGTGATGATGGCTAGGTATGCAGGCGACCCGATCTTGTTGGTGTCGACACGTTCGTCACGGAGTTTGATGAGGTTCGCTTCGGCTTGTGGGATCTGCGATGCTCCGAGTTTGACTTCGCAGGCGCCCCACTTGCCGTCTTCGGGGTATTCGATGATGGCGTCAACTTCAAGGGCCGTGTTGTCACGGTAGTGATAGACGCGCCCGTGCTGGAGAGCGGATGCTGCGCGCAGGTCTCGAATGACCATGGACTCAAAGATCTGGCCGAAGAACTCCGGGTCGTTCGCGAGGCGGTCAACACCGATACCCAAGGCGGCGCAGGCCAGGCTGGGGTCAGCGAGATGGAGCTTCGGCGAGGTGCGCAGTCGTGATTTAGATCGGAGCGCGACGCTCCAAGGTTGCAACCCGTCGAGGATGAATATCCGGGTAAGTGCCTGGAGGTACGTGGAGACCGTTTTCGGGTCGACTGTTGTGGCATCCGAAGACACGTCTGCAGCGAGTGTTTTCAATGTTGCTTCGCCAGAAATATTCCGAGCGATGGATGCCAAGGTCCGGCGAATGTTTAGTTGGTTGTGGCGTGTGCCAACGTTTTCTGGCACTTCCACGTCGAAAATGTTGTCCAGGTATGAGCGGTTAAACATGACCGCCTGCTGAGTGCTCGCCCCGAGTAGCCCTGGCCATCCGCCACGAACGGCCTGCTCGGCCATGTCCTTATATGTGAGCTTGGAAGCTCCACTTACACTAACGCCCGGTTCTAGCGATGCGAGGCTTACCTGGCTTGTCGACGCCCCACTCTCCGCGAGTGACATTGGCCGCATTCGTAATCTTGCAAAGCGTCCCGCGCCGGAGTGACGCGTGGTGTCGTCGGCCGGTGCCGCTGACCCCGAAAGGATGAACTCTCCGCGTCCTTGACGGTCGTCGATCTCGTGGCGGATGGTGTTCCATAGGGAAGGCGCGAGCTGCCACTCATCAATGAGACGAGGGGTTGGACCGTTGAGTAAGGCTGCGGGGTTCAATTCGGCTAGCGTGATCAGCTCGGGGGACCGGTCGAGACGTACAGAACTTGCAGCCTTTTGGAGCGCGGTAGAGGTTTTCCCGCATGCGCGCGGCCCCTCAAGGAGGACGCCTCCCATGAACTGGAGGGAGTCTTCCAATACTTGATCTGCAAAGCGTGAAAAGTACTGCATATGGGCACTATACCCGCTTTTGCAACGGTTCCATGCCCGACTTTGCAACATTTCTATACCGGCTTTTGCAAGTTCGCCCAAACACGGTCTTGGGAATTCCTAGTGGTGTTCGAAATGTGTCCTAGATTGGCACGCCCTCCCTAGTGGCGCGGATGTCTTCGTCACTAGGCGGTGCGGACGTGCTTTTGCGGGAGTGGCTGTTCTCAACCGTAGGGAAGGGGGTGAGGTGAAAGCCTAATGCTGAATCCGGTCACCAACCGGACATCCGGCACGCATAATGCCCGGAGCTCTAGCTCCGCAACTTGCTGATCAGCGCTACCACGCCAGACACTCCCGCCGTCAGGCCTCCGAACACCACGCCGATCTCCACAATGCGGTCCTGATTTCTCAGACGCGCCGTCTCGACAGGGCAAAAGGCGAGGTGCTTGGGGCCGTGTTGTCGAACTAGCGGGCTGATTTCTTTGTGGAAGTCCGCCCGCTTCGGCTTTTCCGGCCTTATTATGACCGCATGGTTAGGGCAACGAAAGTTCTTCTCGATGGGTACGGCGTCCCCGAGTCACTCCGTTGGCACCAGGGCGCCCTCTATTTCGTGGACATGGCAACCGGGACTCTGCACCGCTGGACCAAACCAGGTGGGGAAGAAGTCTTGGGCGAAATCCCGGGTCGCGCCGGCGGCCTGGGATTCCTCCCCAACGGTGACATGCTCATCGTCTCCATGGACCAGCACGTCATCTGGCGGCGCAGCGCCGATGGCGAGCTGACACAACATGCAGACATCAGTGAATACTGCGGCGGCCACGCCAACGACATGATGGTCACACCCGATGGGTACGCCTACGTGGGCAACTTCGGTTTCGATTACCACGCCTTCCACCGAGAAAACGCGAACTCCCACCTCTACAAGCCGCCAGGACCTCCCTCGACGCGAGTGGTGTGCATCGCCCCGGACGGCACGGTCGCGGGAACCGGCCCGGACATGCTGTTCCCCAATGGAACGGTGAAGTTGCCGGGCGGCACCGTCGTCGTCGCCGAGACCCTGCGCCTGCAGCTGACCGAATGCGACGTCGATGAAGCCGGCGTGTTGGTCAACCCCCGGCCGTACGCCAAGCTCATGCCCGAATTCCTGTGGCAGCAGCTCAACTCCGGTTCACCGCTGGGCACCATCGTCCGCACCGCTGCCGGGGTGCTGGAAAACCCCCGCATCGCCAACGCCCTGCCCATCTCGCTTGCCCCCGATGGGATTGCGCTGGATAGTGACGGGCAATCGATCTGGATTGCCAATGCCACGCGCGCGGAGGTCGTGCTTGTGAAGCCCGGCGGGCACATCGTCGAGCGCATCCGCACCGGCAACAAGACGCTCGATGTGGAGCTCGGCGGCGATAACGGCCACACGTTGTTCTGCGCCACGACGATCAACGACGACCCCACGATCGGTGGCCCCGCGCGCAAGGGCTGCATCGAGATCATCGATCTGGAGGCGTAAGCATGGGCGTTGTACTCATTACTGGAGCTGGCCGCGGCATTGGAGCTGCAACCGCTCGAGCAGCAGCCGACGCTGGCTACGACGTCGCCGTCACCGATATCGACGGCGAGGCCGCTCGCACCGTCGCTGAAGAACTACCCGGAAACATTCGGGCCATCGGTGTGGAACACGACGTCCGCGACGAAGAAGCGTGGGCCGCCGTCTTCCAGGACGTGGAACGCCAGCTTGGGCCGGTGGACATCCTGGTGAACAACGCCGGGATGATCCACACCGGTTGGGCACGTGATCTCTCGGGTGACCAGCATCGGCAGATGGTGGACGTGAATTTCCTCGGCCCCATGTACGGCACGCTCGAAGCCATGCGGCGCATGAAAGAACGCGGCGGGCACATCGTGACCGTGTGCTCCATGACCAGTTTCCTCCCCCTGCCCGGGTACTCCTCCTATGGCGCGACGAAGCATGCGCTGCGTTCATTCATCAACACCGTCGCCATCGAGGAACGCGCGAGCCGCGTGGCATTCACGCTCGTGCACCCGCCCGGGGTGCGGACTGAGATGCTGGAACAGGAAAAGCGTGACCCTTCGGCGGTCGCGGCTTTCGCCGAGAAGTCCGTGGGCCCGGAAGTGATCGCCGAGACCATCGTTCGGGCCTTTAAGAAGCGCCCGCTGGTCGGCAGGCCAGCGGAGATCGTATTCCCCGCGCTCGGCGGCCGCTTCCAGCGCTGGGTGGGGGCGCAGGCCGGCCTCATGCGCCTGGCGATGCCCTTTGTTCTCGCCAGCGGGCGGCGGGCGCTGCGAAAAGGGTAAGGGAATTTTCAGGGTATTTGGATACGCGCAGGTGAAAGGCTTATCCGGACGGTCGCAGGCAAGTTAAAACGCAAAAATTTCCAGAATTCGCTTGACGGGCGGGGGTGCGTGGTCGGTAGGTTGGCGGACTCGTAACCACATCGTTACCAAAAGACGAAGGAGCGAATACTTTATGCGCACGTCCGTCAAGACCAACCTGACCCGCCTCGCAATGGCAGCCGGTGTCATCGCAGCACCGGCGCTGGTTGCACCGACGGCAAACGCAGCAACTGTTGGCCAGTGGGACCAGGTCGCAGCATGCGAGTCCGGCGGCGATTGGCACATCAACACGGGCAACGGCTACTACGGTGGCCTGCAGTTCTCCGCTCAGACCTGGGCCGGCTTCGGTGGCACCCAGTACGCACCGACCGCTGACCAGGCCACGAAGGCCCAGCAGATCGAGATCGCCGAGAAGGTTCTGGCTGGCCAGGGCGCTGGCGCATGGCCGAACTGCGGCGGCCCGGTCGCCTAAAAGCCACCGCGCGCCCCGCGGGGATAAGCCTCCGCGGATCCGGCAATAGCAGTCCGGCAGTTTTACCCCGGCCACACACGGCCGGGGTTTTGCTGTACCTGCTTGTCCCTGCCGGAGGGTGCGTCAAGGAGAAGGGTTCAGCCCCTCCCGTGAGCAGCATCACAGCCTGGAAAAACCAAGAAATTTCCGGTACTTGACCTGCGCATTCACTGGTGACGTGAAACCAAATTTCGCATTGACTTTTCAAATCTTTTCCAAACCGTTATTATCGTTTATGCCGGGTTGATGTCTGCCCAACCGCATATCCTCCAACCCCCCCTGATGAGGATGGTTGGGATGTGACTCCCTGGAAGTAAAGCCATCGAGCATCCCCCCCCCGCTCGATGGTTTTGCGCTTTCTACCCCAATTTTTCCGGCCAGCGGTGAGCCAGGGTTAAGGGTCAAAATGTGTGTCTGGCTCGGC
>NZ_KV823469.1:0-53233 GCF_001815965.1 Corynebacterium sp. HMSC22B11
AAACCAGTCCAACTTTCGGGGGCTAGTTCAGAAGGCCAGGGCTTTAATCAACTTGTCGGGATAACAGGATTTGAACCTGCGACCCCCTCGTCCCGAACGAGGTGCGCTACCAAACTGCGCCATATCCCGGTCATAGGCTGCGAGGGTTCTTCTGCCAGATGATCCGGTCGGAAGATCTCCGCAACGGTTCCTTACTATAACGCGTGATCCCCAGAAGAGAAAAACCAGGGTGGGTTTAAGGGCTAAGAACGCAGCTCGTGCCCGCTAGTCCTCCCGCTCCACCACGTGGATCAGCGTCGCGGACGGGCGGCAGAAAATCCGAAAGGGAACGTACTTCGAGTTCCCCAGGCCGTTTGTCACGTGCAGCCACGTCCGTTCCGTCCACCGGGACAACCCTTGCGCGCGGGACCGGTCGATGCCGCAATTCGTCACGATCGCCCGGCTCCCCGGCAGGCACAACTGCCCGCCGTGAGTATGTCCGGAGAGCACCAGCTGATAACCATCGGCCGCGAATTGATCCAGTACCGCCGGCTCAGGGGAGTGTGACAGGCCGATGCTCAAGTCCGCATCCGCATTCGGAGCACCCGCCACCTGCGAGTAGTCCGCCAGGTCGTGGTGCGGGTCATCCACGCCCGTGACTGCGAGCCGGATCATCTTCGGCTCCCCACTTCCTACCGGCGCATCGGTCCCCAGCGGGAACTCCAGGCGGGCGTGGGTGGCGTCCTGCCAACCGTGCTCGAGGAACGCCGCGCGCATACCGCGCCATGGTAACTGCACGCGCGAAGGCTTGCGCTTCTTGCCCAGCAGGTAGATGAACGGGTTGACCGGCTTCGGTGCGAAGTAGTCATTGCTGCCGAATACGAACACGCCCGGGCGCTCGAAAAGCGGACCCAGCGCGCTCAGTACACCCGGCACGGCCTCGTCCTCGCCGAGGTTATCGCCCGTATTCACTACCAGGTCCGGGTCAAGCTCGATGAGACCTGCGACCCACGACTGCTTGAGCCGTTGATCCGCAAGCATGTGGAGGTCAGACACGTGCAGGATGCGCAGCGAATCCCAGTGCGAGGGCAGCGTGCCCGGCTCCAGCAGTGGGACGGTGACTTCCTTCAGCTCGAACTGCCGAATCTCACGGTTCGCCGCGAGCAGCACGCCGGCCCCTGCTGCCACGAGCCCCGCGACCCCAGCGCCGATTGTTCGGCTCACGCGCGCTGCGGTGCGGTTGCCGTTCCCCATCTTTTTCTTGAGAACGTCAATCCCCAGCGGGGCGCTCGGCTTACCCACCACCCACGGCGTTCGGGGAAGGCGGGCACGGAACTTCGAGGTCTTGCGCTTCAACACGGGCTCAAGTCTATCCGCCGCTCGCCAGTAACAGGTGTGCCGCCCGCTATAGCCGACCATCTCCAGCCGCCACTAGGCCTCCGGGCGAACCCCAGCCCCCGGACTAGCGCTGGGAGCCGGCCGCCCCGCCGTCGGCAAGTTCGCCAGAGCCTTTCTTTTGCTTCTGCCGCACGGACGGCAGTTTCTTGCCGCCATAAGAGTTCACAATCGGGCCGGCGGCGGTGAAGAAGCTCCGGGCAGGTTCGTTGCCGCCGTAGAGGTTGCCGGAGCCGCATTGGCGAACTGGGGAGGTGCACAGGCTCGAGGCGGTGCCGGAGTCGTTGAAGATATAGCTGCTGCCGGCGACGTTCTGGGTGAAGCCCAGGAAGGCGGCAGAGTTGCTGGTCTCGGTGGTGCCGGTCTTCGCGGAGATCGGGCCGCTCCAGCCGGTGGCCCGGGCGGCATCTGCGGCGGTGCCATTCGATACGTCACCCGCCATGCCATTGGCCAGCGCATTGGCGACCGCCGGGTTGAGCACCTTCTCGCAGTCCTTGCGGGGGATCTCCACCTTCTTCCCCGAGGCATCCGTCACCGAAGAGATGGGAGAGGGCTCGCACCAGCGGCCCTGATCCGCGAGCGTGGCGCCGACGTTCGTCAGCTCCAGTGGGTCCACCGGGGTGGGGCCGAGTACGAAGGAACCGGTCTGCTCCTCTTTAATGCGCTGCGCGATGGATTTATCCCCGGAGGTGCCCTCCTCCGCGTAGCTGCGCAGCCCCAGTTTCACGGCCAAGTCGACGGTGCGCTCCAGACCCACATCCTGCAGCATCGAGATAAAGGGCGTGTTCGGGGAGGTTGCCAGCGCCTCCTTCAGCGTCATGGAGGACTTATAGGGGCCGACGTTTTCGACGCAGTACTTGCCCGGCGGGCAGCCGGCGGCACCGCCGTTGCCGAGACCATCGACCTCTACCCGGGGCGGGACGTTGAGCTTGGTCTCCAGCCCCATGCCCTTCTCGATGGCGGCAGCGGCGGCGAAGATCTTGAATACTGAGCCCGCGCCGTGCCCCTGGAGGGAGTGCGGCAGCGGCAGAACAGTTTCATGATTCTCCTGGTCCAGCCCGTATTTCCGGGAGGACGCCATGGCGATGACCTCGTGGGAGTCCTCAGTCGGTGCGATGAAGCTCAGGGATTCAGACACCCCGGGCTGTCCGGGGGCCACATTGCTCCGGGCGGATTGCACAGCGTGCTGCTGTGCGGCCGGGTCCAGGGTGGTGGTGATGGTGTAGCCGCCGCGGGCAATCTTTTCGTGGTTGAAGCCCTTCTCCTCGAGCCAATTCAGGACGTAGTCGCAGAAGAAACCATCATCCCCGGCGGCAAGGCAGCCATTGGGTTCACCGGCAGGCTTTTCCGTGATCCCCAGCGGCTCGGCGGCCGCGCTATCGGCCTGCTCTTGGGTGAGGGAACCGTTATTGGCGCGCGCCTGGAGCACCTGGTTGCGGCGGGTCAGCGCGGCGTCCGGGTTATCCCACGGATCCAGCGCCGAGGTGGACTGGACGACCCCAGCCAGCAGCGCTGCCTCGGCGTCCGTCAACTTCTCGGCGGAGTGGTCGAAGTAGGTGCGAGCGGCGGCCTCGACCCCGTAGGCGCTGCGGCCGAAGGAGATGAGGTTGAGGTAACGGGTGAGGATCTCGTCCTTAGAGAAGCGTTCGTCGAGATCGCCCGCGAGCTTCATCTCCCGCAGCTTGCGGGCCAGGCTGGTCTCGGTGGCGGCGGCGCGCTCGTCGTCGTTCTTGGCGCTGATCAGCCACAGGTAGTTCTTGATGTACTGCTGATTGAGGGTCGAGGCGCCTTCTGCGACCCCGCCGCTGGAAAGGTTGGCTGCTAGCGCGCGGGCGGAGCCACGCAGGTCCACCCCGTTGTGTTCATAAAAGCGCCGGTCCTCGATGGCGACGATGGACTCCTTCATCGCGTCGGAGATCTTGTTCGCTGGGACGTCGAAGCGCCGTTGGTCGTAGATCCAGGCGATGGCGTTGCCCTCCCGGTCCAGGACGGTGCTGGCTTGTGGGAGGGACTTTTTGGACTCGATATCCGCGAAGTTGGCGTTCATCGTGGCCGCGGAGGAGTTCACCACCGCGCCGCCGAGGCTGGCGAAGGGGAGCATTCCCAGGGCAAGAAGCACGGCGATACCGAGCGTTGCGCCGATCAGCTGAAGCGCGGGCCTGGGCCGGGCGCGGTCGGGTGCTGCCTTATCTCGCTCATTGTTCTTCTCCACGCGACACACATTAGTCGACGCACCGGACGCCCTCAGCGTGGCTAAACCGCCCGCGGCTGCACTGTGGGATGGCGCGGTGCGTCTGGGGACGGTGCGACGGGGTAGGGCGTACTACCCCCGCCCGAGGTAGTTTCGGAGAAAGAAATATTCGGCGATATTTGCCTGGCTTTTCGGGGTGAATTATCACGTGCGGGGAAGTCCGGCAGGAAATGTGGGGCGCATCACATTTTAAAGGTATTTCAAGAAAACTCTGTCCTGACGTGCATAAACCGGCCATGACCTATTTTCGCGCCATATGCACGGTGTGTTCCTGCGGTCTGTCGAGGCTGTTTGCGCGAGTTGTGCTAGTCGTGCGTGACCTATGAAAAGTTTTGCTTCGCTGAAGTACCCCCGGCCCTGTTGTGCATTAGACATCCAAAATGTGACCCCCGTAACATTCTGGGCAATGCTTCGACAGGCTATGCAACACATCCTGTTGATCGCTGAGGAAAGAGCAAGCACATCAGTTCCCCAAAGAACATCGAAACGAAGAACGTTAGATCCAGCTTGGAGGCGAAGAATGGCTGAATCCCGCTCCCAGTCCCGACCAGCAGCAAAGCCTGTGCGTCAGACCGTGAAGCAGCTGACGACCCGCGAGTCTTTCAAGAACCGCGGTGAATGGATTACCCACGCACACTGCCGCAGCGTGGACCCAGAAGAGCTTTTTGTGAAGGGTGCAGCACAGCGCAAGGCTGTCGCTATCTGCCGTCACTGCCCCGTCGTTCTGCAGTGCCGCGCCGATGCCCTCGATAACAAGGTGGAGTTCGGTGTCTGGGGTGGCATGACGGAGCGCCAGCGCCGTGCCCTGCTGCGTCGCCGTCCGGATGTCACCGACTGGGCCGACTTCTTCGCTGGCCAGCTCGAAGCTGCCGCCGCGCAGCGCGAGTCCGAGGGGCAGGACTAAGCCTCCTCTCAATAGGGCCACACCCCGGCCCGTCATAGTTTCGCAGTAGCTGGAAGCTAACCGATGTGCCTGCAGCTCCCCCGGCGGGAGAGGTTCTAAAACCTCCCCGGCCGGGGATTTTTCTGTCTATAGTCCCCAGCTCGTCCGCGCCATAACTCGCGCGCGATCGCTATGCTCGAGGGCATGAAGAAATGGGAATATGTCACCGTGCCACTGCTCACCCACGCGACCAAGCAGATCCTCGATAACTGGGGCCAGGATGGTTGGGAGCTTGTCTCCGTCCTGCCAGGTCCGACCGGCGAGCAGCACGTCGCCTACATGAAGCGAGAGCTGGACTAACCATGGCCAAGTCTCAGGTTCCAGCTCGGCTCGACGAGCTCGGCATCGAGCTGCCGCCCGTCGCGGCCGCCGTCGCGTCTTATGTCCCCGCCGTCCGCTGCGGCGACGTCGTCTACACCTCCGGTCAGCTGCCTTTCGTTAACGGTGAGCTGCCGAAGCTCGGCCTCGTCGGCGAGATCGGCACCCACACGGGAGCCCAGGTCAGCCCGGAAGAGGCCTACGAACTGGCCCGCATCGCCGTGCTCAACGCCGTGGCAGCCGCCGCCGCAGAGGTCGGCCTCGAGAACATCGAACGCATCGTGAAGGTCACGGGATACGTCGCTTCCGCCACCGGCTTCGGCGGTCAGCCTGGCGTCGTCAACGGAGCGAGCGATATCCTCGGTGAGATTTTCGGTGACGCTGGCCAGCACGCCCGCGCCGCCGTCGGTGTAGCAGAGCTGCCACTGGGCTCCCCAGTGGAAATCGAGATCATCGTTCAGGTACGTCAATAGGCCTTTAGCCGCGAGTTTTCGTAGAATTAGAGTTATGCAACATCCCGCGTACAGTCAGCTTCGCCCGGTCACCGAGAATGTCGGTGTGGTGTTGGCGCCAAACCCCAGCTATGCAGCGCTCGAAGGCACGAACTCTTGGGTAGTTCGCGGCCCGGGGGACCCGGTCTCGGTCGTCATCGATCCGGGTCCGCAGGACGAGGGGCACCTCAACGTCCTGCACAGCAAGGCGGTGGGGGAAAGTATTGGCGCTGGAACCAGCGGCGAGGAAGGCCCGCAGGCCACCATCGGCCTCGTGCTCCTCACGCACCGTCACAACGACCACTCCAACGGTGCTCAGCGCTTCCGTCAGCTCTCCGGCGCACCGGTTCGCGCCTTCGACGAGCACAACTGCATCGCCGCCGAGCCGCTGAAGGATGGCGAGATCATCCGCATCGAGGGGCTCACCCCGACGATCGAGGTCCTGCACACCCCGGGACACACCTCCGACTCCGTGTGCTTCCTCATCCACTCCAAGGGTGGCTCCGATGACTCGGACGTGGAGGCGATCATCACCGGCGACACCATCGCCGGCCGCCACACCACCATGATCTCCGAGACCGACGGCGACCTTGGGCTCTACATCGAGTCCCTCCAGGAGCTGAAGCGCCGCGGTGTTGGTGTGCCGCTACTACCGGGCCACGGCCCGGACCGTGAGGACACCAGCGAGCTCGCCGAGCGCTACATCGAGCGCCGTCAGCACCGCCTCGAGCAGGTCCGTGAGGCGCTGGCCAAGCTCGGCGAGGACGCCGACGTCATGGATGTTGTCGACGAGATCTACACGGACGTGGACCCGGTGCTGCGCGATGCCGCTGCACAGTCCACCCGCGTGACGATCGACTACCTGAAGAAGCGGCAGTAAAAGCGATAATGCCTAGCGAGTGGAAAACTCGCTAGGCATTGATGCGGGGTGACCAGCCACGGGCTGGTCTTTTTTATGCGCCGGCCGTGCGGGTCGCTGCAGATCCGGCGCGGGGAGCTGGTGCCGTTGTGGTGCGCCAGGCGGCACCGGTGCGATTATGGCCCGGCGCCGGAGAGTTAGCGTGCGCGGCGTGCGAGGCGCTCGGTGTCCGCGATGAGAACCGACTTGCCTTCCAAGCGGATCCAGCCGCGCTGGGCAAACTCCGCCAGCGCCTTGTTCACGGTCTCGCGGGAGGCGCCCACCAGCTGGGCGATCTCCTCCTGGGTGAGGTCGTGGTGCACACGCAGCATGCCGTTTTCCTGGATGCCGAAGCGGTTGGCCAGCTGCAGCAGCGCCTTGGCCACGCGGCCCGGAACATCCGTGAAGATCATGTCGGCGAGGCTGTTATTTGTGCGGCGCAGGCGGCGGGCCAGCACGCGCAGCAGCTGTTCAGTGATGCCCGGGTGATCGGCGATCCAGTCGTGCAGCATCTGGGAGGTCATCACGCCAGCGGAGACCTTCGTGACGCACACTGCCGAGGAGGTACGTGGGCCCGGGTCGAAGATCGAGAGTTCACCGAACATGTCCGAAGGGCCCATGACGGTCAGCAGGTTCTCGCGGCCGTCCGCGGAGTGACGCGCCAGCTTCACCTTGCCGGAGGTGATGATGTACAGGGTGTCGCCCTGCTCACCCTCCTCGAAGATTGTGGTTCCGCGCGGGAAGTCGACGGTCTCCAGCTGCTCAACCAGAGCCTGCACGGCCTCGGGGTCTACCCCTTGAAAGATTCCAGCGCGGGACAGAATCTCGGTGTTCTCTGCCATCTGTTCCTTACACTCCCACTTGACGACGTTTAACCGGACTCACACTACAGTAGTAGCCATGCCGAAAACCTCAGCGCCTCGCTTGCCGAAACCTGGCAGCCATCGCGCCGCAGATCCTTCGCATGTGGAAACCCCGCTGGCACTCAAGCGCCGAGCGAGGAAACTCAACCGCACGCTCGCGCTTGGCTATCCCGATGCTCATGCGGAGCTCGACTTTTCGACGCCACTGGAGCTTCTCGTAGCAACAGTCCTATCTGCACAGTGTACCGATGTGCGGGTAAATAGTGTGACGCCGGTCCTATTTTCGTTATATCCCACCGCAGCCGACTACGCCGCTGCGGACCCCGAGGAACTCGCCGAGGTCATCCGGCCAACGGGTTTTTACCAGGCCAAGACCCGTTCCCTCATCGGGCTCGGCACGGCCATCGCCGAGAAGCACGGTGGCGAGGTCCCCCGCACCCTCGAGGAACTCGTCGCCCTGCCGGGGGTGGGCCGAAAGACCGCAAACGTTGTGCTCGGCAATGCCTTCGGCGTGCCCGGCATCACCGTGGACACCCACCTGGGTCGCCTTGTGCGCCGTTGGAAGCTCACTGACCAGGAGAACCCCGTCAAGGTGGAACGCGAACTCATGGAACTCATCGAGCCCAAGGAGTGGACCATGTTCAGCCACCGCGCCATCTTCCACGGCCGCCGCGTCTGCCACTCCCGCAAGCCAGCCTGTGGCGCCTGCTTCCTGGCCTGGCAATGCCCCAGCTTCGGGCTGGCCGGCACGCCGGACCCGGAGGAAGCGATGACCCGCATCACCTCGCCAGACCGCGAACACCTGCTCGCCCTGGCCGGATTCGGAGAGGATTAACGCCATGGCCACCACCCCTTCGTCTTCCCATCCCCACGGCACTGCTCCAGGTCACGGTGCGTCCGACGGAAACGCCGAGACCAGCGAAGACGTCGACGTCACCCGCGGTTCCGGGGAGGATGCCGACGCGTCGCGTCCGCGTGTCCTCCTGCTCGTTATCGCCATCATTATCGGCCTCCTCGTCGCTGCAATCCCACTGGTCGCGGGAGTGATGAGTGGCGGTGAGGACCAATCCGGCGCACAGTCCCAGCAGCAGGCCGAACCGGGCATGGTCGGCGGCGCCGGCTCGGTCTCCGGTGCTCCAGGTGACCCCGGCGGCGAGGGTGACGCGGACGCGGACCCCGGCCCCGAACAGCCAGTCAGCATCAAAAACCCCCGAAACTGCCCCGCCCCGGACAGCGGAGCGCACCCCGCCCCAGACTCCGAGCTCACCGGCATCGAGCTGCCCTGCCTCAGCAGCGGCAAGAATGAGACCGCCGACCTTGGCACAGCCTTGGCCGGTAAACCCACGATCATCAACGTGTGGGCCTGGTGGTGCGAGCCCTGCCGCCGCGAGCTGCCCCACTTCGACAAGCTCGCCAAGCAGCACCCGGAGTGGAACGTCGCCGGCGTCCACCTGGACAAAAAATCCCAGGCAGGGGCTGACTTCCTGGATGAACTGAACGTCACGACCATGCCCGTCTATGCCGACCGTGCCCACCGCTTCGACACCGCAACCAGCCTGCCGAAGGTCGTCCCCATCACGGTGGTCTACCGGGCGGACGGCACCCGCGCGCAGATGTACCCCCAAGTCTTCCGCGACTACGAGGAACTCGAAGCCGCTGTGAATGCCGCCCTGAACGGGCAGAATTAATACCATGCCCTATCCCTTCGAAGACTGGCGCGCCGCCATCGCCACCCAACCGCCACTCGCCGCTGACCTGCCCGAATGGCTCACCAGGCTGGCCACCGCCGCGCGCAGCGGCAGCGTCCACGAGGCGCTCAATGATCCCGCGCGCCACGTCCCGGAAACCAACGAGGACGGCGTGCCGCCGCGCTACTCCGCCGTGCTGATCCTGCTCGGCGGGGACCCCAACTACCGGCCCACCGCAATCCACCCTTTCCCGGAGGACGCCACCATCGTCCTGACACACCGCGGAGCGGATATGCGCAACCACTCGGGGCAGATGGCCTTTCCCGGCGGCGCTTGGGAGCCCCAGGACGCTACCCCGGTCGACACGGCTGTCCGCGAGGCCGTCGAGGAGACCGGCCTCAACCCCGAGGGCGTGGAGCCTGTGGCCGTGATGGACCCGGTGTACATCGACCGCACGAACTTCGCGGTGGTGCCGGTGATCGCCTACTGGAGGGAGTTCTCGCCCGTCCACCCCGCCACGGTAGAAAACGACTGGGTCGAACCAGTAGCCATCCGCGAGCTCGTCCACCCGGATTACCGCTTCAAGCTGGGCTTCGCCGGCTGGTCCGGCCCCGCCTTCGACGTCTCCGGGATGGTGCTGTGGGGATTTACCGCCGGGGTTCTCGACGCCCTGCTGCGGCTTGCCGGATGGCACGAGGACTGGGATGAGGAGACCCAGTTCGATCTTTTCCGTACCCTGGAACAATCCCGTAACGGCGAAGCCCGCGACCTGCGAGCCCACTTCATCGCCGAGCGTAAGAAGGAAACAGGAGAGTAGAAACCCACCCCATGATCGTTGATATCGCGCTCGTGATCTGCGCCCTTGCTGCCTTCTTCTCTGGGCTACGGCAAGGTGGGGTGGCCGCGCTGCTGAGCCTGGCTGGCGTGCTGATCGGCGGCTACCTGGGACTGCAGGCCGTGGGGCCGGTGGTCCGCCTCGTTCAGGACGAGGGCACGGAAGGCTCCCGACTAGTCATCGCGCTACTCACTCTCGCGGGCTGCGTGGTGATCGGCTATCTCTTAGGCTCCGGCATTGGGCAGCGAATCCGCGACAACATCCGCACCCGCCGGCTCTACCAGGCGGATTCCGCCGTGGGTTCCCTGGTCGCCGTCATCACCGCCATGGTGGTGATGTGGATGATCGCGGTGCCCGTGGTCAGCAGCCAGGATTCCCGCATCGCCCGGGAGGCGCAGGACTCCCGCATCATCGCCACCATCGGTGAGGTCGCTCCCAACTGGATGCGTACCCTGCCCGCTCGCATCAACGCCCTGATTAACCGCAGCGAGATTCCTGCGGTCACCGACCCCTTCGCCTCAGTCACGAAGCGCGAGGTCCAGCCGCCGGACCCCGCACTGCAGGACCTTCCGGACGTCGCCGCCATCGGGCCGTCCGTCGTCAAGGTCGAGGGAATCGCGGAGCAGTGCAGCCGGATGCAGCAAGGCACCGGATTCGTCGTCGAACCGGGAGTGGTGATGACGAACGCGCACGTCGTCGCGGGGACGAACAAGGTCACCCTGTCCACGGTCAACGGTCCGGTGGACACGGACGTCGTCTTCTACGATCCGGAGCACGATATCGCGTTGCTGCGGGCCACCGGGGAGCTGCCGCTGCAGCCGTTGCGCTGGGCGGATAAGCCCGCCGTTTCCGGGGACGACGCCATCGCCCTGGGCTACCCGCTGGGTGGGCCCTTCAAAGCGGCCCCGGTTCGCGTGCGTGAGCAGATGCGGATCGCGGGACCGAATATCTACGCCAACCAGCGGGTTGAGCGCGAGGCGTACTCGCTGCGCGGCAAAATCGTGCAGGGTAACTCCGGCGGGCCTCTGGTCGCCCCGAATGGGGAGGTGCTGGGGCTGATCTTCGGTGCGGACTCGAATGAGGCGGACACCGGCTACGCACTGACGAAGAAGGAAGTGCTGGAGCGCGTGGGGGATACTGCCCGGTGGAGCTCGCCGGTGGATACGCGCAGCTGCGTGGCTGACTAGGGAGTAGTTGCTGGGGCGCGCGGTTAGTCGGTGAGAAGCTCGGCGCGGAGCAGCTCTGCGACGGTGACGGGGTCCTCGATGTGCGGGTAGTGGCCGACCCCGTAGATCAGCTCAGCCCTGGAGCCCGCCGCGCCGCGCTCCAGGGAGCGGGCCGCGAGATCGGGGGAATAGTCCGGGTCCATCGAACCGTCGATCGCCAACACCTGGGCCTCGATGCGGCGCGGGATCGTGCGGTCGAAGATCCGGCCCTCCGGGCGGAACCGGGAGCGGAAAGCCCAGCGGCGGTATTCGCTGGCCAGGTGTGCGACTTTATCCACCTGCATCGCTTCGCGGCGCTTGATGGCGAACTCGCGATAGAGGGGGGTGTCGCGGAAGCCCGGCGCCACGCCAGTACGGAAGATCTTCTCGGCCGTGGCGGCGCCGTCCTTGGTGAGGGAGCGCTCCGGGAGGCGGGGGAGCTGCGCAAACAGGGTGCCCCGCGTGTGCCGCCAGCGTTCCAGCGGGCGCGAGAACAGGAACTTCGCCTGCTCGGTGGGATGCGCCGAGGAGAGCGTGACCAGTCGGTCGATGCGCTCTGGCTCGTGGGCGGCCATCGTCCAGGCGACAAGCCCGCCGTAGCCGTGGCCCACGACGTGCGCGCTGCTGTACCCCAGGCGGCGGATCACACCGGCCATGTCGGATGCGGCGGTCGTCAGATCGTAGCCGCGGGGAGTTTTATCCGAGCGGCCGTAACCCCGAAGATCCACCGCAGCCAGCCGCAGCGGGGCGCCCTCCAGCTGGGCGAAGAGCGGTTCGAAATCGAAGTAGCCACCGCCAAAGCCGTGGATGAACAGCACCAGCGGGTTTCGCTTGGTTGAGCCCTCGGGCTTGACCGGCCCCTGGAGCAACACATGTAAACGAACACCCCGCGAATGCACGAATGTGTGCTGCGGGGTGTTCGGGGAGGGAGTGCTCACGGGAAGCTACGCGTGTGGGGGGCCTAGGTGAACAGGCCCGGCTCCTTGGTGGCCACGGCGTTGCCCTCGGTGTAGCGCTCCTTATCCGGGGTCAGCTGCTTGAGCTCGCCCAGGGAGTTGATCGTCTTCTCTGGCTTCTTCGCGCCCTTGAGCTGCTTGACGCCGACCAGCGCCAGGATGCCGGTGAGTACAGCCATGATCAGGAAGACCACGAGGAACGCCAGGGAGCGCGGCATGAAGTGATCCAGCAGCCACGCCAGGGCGAGGAAGAGGAAGAAGGAGGAGTAGGCGATGATCACGCCGGCTGCGGCGAACAGGCCCACGCCCAGGCCGACCTTCTTGCCGGACTGTGCGATCTCGGTCTTCGCGAGCTCCACCTCGGAGCGGATGAGGGAGGAGGCCTGTGCGGTGGCGTCCTTCACCAGGTCGCCGATGCTCCCCTGGCCCTTCGGGCGGGTGTCCACGTCGGATAGCGGGATAGCGTTGACATGAGGGTTAAAGCTATCGCTATCGGTGAATAGGCCTTCGCTCTTATTGCTCATGATCGATACTCCTGACAATTAACGGTCAATATTCTGCGCAGAAATTACTGCACACCATTTTGCCAGACCATTGGTCAGCGTGGGGCGGTGGGGTGAATTATTGTGGTTGCCATGTCTGCTGAAGGTCGTTTCACTACCGATCCCCTCGCCCCACTCGCCGAGCTGCCCGGGGTGCCCGAGGCCGTCGAACGGGCCTCCGACTTCATCGCCCGTGCGCACCGCCACCCGGCCAACCTGCGCGGCTGGGATGTCACCGGGTCCGAGTCCGTGCTGCGTGGGGCGCGTGCTTCCGCCCAGCTGGATGGCGGCACCCCGCGTCTGCCCGAGGACGGCCAGGTGGAAGACCCAATCCTGGCTGGTTCCCTGCGTGCCGCAGAGCTGCTCGCCCCGGATGGCATCGCGGAGACCCGCACCACCTGGCAGCGCGCCCCGATGCAGGTGATCGCGAAGATCAACGCGGTGGCTTCGCCACAGATGTCGGATGAGAACTTCCGCGCGAAGGCCGCCCACAATGCGGAGTTCCTCGTGCCGGGCCGTCCGAAGCGCGCCACCGATGGCCGCCTGCAGCTGCTCGGTTCCCTCATCGCCGGGGGCACGAAGGTTAATTCCGTGGTGCTCTCCGCCATCATTCACGGCGAGCTGCTCACCCTGGAGCCCTTCGCCGACGCCAACGGGGTCACGGCCCGCGCCTGCTCCCGGCTGGCGACCATCACCGGCGGCCTGGACCCGCGCGGGCTGGGCGTGCCGGAGGTGTGGTGGAACCGCCACCGCGATGAGTACCGCGCGAAGGCCGCGGCGTTCGCGAAGGGTGGTTCGGAGGCGATGGCCGAATGGATCATCTTCCACGCCGAGGGGTTGGCAGAGGGCTCGCTGGAGGCGAAGTCCATCGCCGACGCGAAGCAGTAGCTGCCTGGTTGGGGTGCTCCCAGCTGGTTCTATGAGGCGCGGCGTGGCATGAGGCGCGCCAGGAGCGGTGAGGCGCTGGCGGAACCGACGTCCTGAGCACGTTGGCGCAACCACAGGACTACGCCGGTGGCGGCCGCACCGAGGAACGCGAGCGTCCCCGCGCCTGCCAGGACCTTCCCCGGCTTGAAGAGGGGCTCGGGCTTGCTGAAATACTCGATCGGCCAGTCCCGCTCGCGGGCGATCTTGCGCAGCTGGCGATCCGGGTTGATCGCATAGGGGTGGCCGACCGCCTCAAGGAGCGGCAGGTCGGTGTGGGAATCCGTGTAGGCGTAGCTGCGGGAGAGGTCGTAGCCGCCGCGTTCGACGAGCTCCATCAGCTTGTCCACCTTCGCCTGGCCCTTGTTGAAGTGCAGGACCTTGCCGGTATACGTGCCGTCGATCTCCTCGAGCTCGGTGGCGATCAGATAGTCCGCCTGGAGCTCGCGGGCGATGGGGTCCACCAGGACGCGGGCGGATGCGGTGATGATGGCGACGTCGTGCCCCAACTTGTGGTGCTCGAAGATGAAGTCGCGGGCCTCGGCGTAGACGTAGGGGATCAGCACCTCCTGCAGGGCGTCCTCCGCGATGGCACGCAGGGAGGCCGCGGGGCGGTTGCGGATCATGGAAGACAGGGCGTCCTTGGTGGCGTCCAGGTTCTCATCCGTGTGGGTGGTCAGCATGTAGCTGAACAGCATTGCGCCGATGCGCAACATTTCCCCCGTGGTGATGATCCCGCGCTTGGCCATCGGGCGACCGTAGGCCATGGAGGCGCTGGTGTCCACGATGGTTTTATCCAGGTCGAACACCGCGAGCGTGCGCCGGGCCGAGCGCCCTGGGGCTGTCCGGCGGCTCGCGATGCGGTTGCTGATCCTGGGTAGAGGCGTCACGGCCTCAATTCTAGGTATCAATATTCACAAAAGTCCACAGTTTTCACAGTGTTGGTGGGTGGGTGCGGTCGCGTGATGGGACGAATAGCGTGGCGGCGTGGTGGGTGATGGGGCGTGCTGAGTGGTGGGCGGCGCGGCTGGTGACGCGGCGGGGCGGGGTTGTCCACAGAAAAATCGGGTCCTGGGGGCTGCAGTGGGGTGCAAAGCGGGCCCGGCGGACGGCTATCCACAGACTGTTCGCGGGCCTGTCGGTGCCCGGTGCCTGCGTGTGAGAGTGAAGCCATGAATGCATGGGGGAGCAAGCTACTTCGATCAGACCGAGCGCGGCACGCTGAGGCGCTGCGGGGCATGCTGCGCACGCCGGTGATCGTGGACGTGGCCGACCACGATAGTGCTGATGCCGTGGCCATGGCTGTCGCGGCGACCGGGCGGGAACAGCTACGCCAGGACGAAGCAGAGTCTAAGTTTCCGAACGGTCAACACCTCTGGCTGCGCCGCATCGACGACGCCCTGCTCGGCGCTTTGAGCGAGCCCGTGACCGCTGGTGGGGCGCTGCAACTTGCCGAGGAGCTGGGAGTGATCGACACTCCCCGCATCCACGTCCACGGCGTCCAAGGTGGGGCGGGCACCAGCAGCCTCGCGGTACATCTCGCGCTGGCCCTGGCGCACTGCCTTTCTCAGGACGCCACCCCGGTGAGCCTGGTGGACGCCGATCCGGATTCGGTGGGGTTGGACCTGCTGTGTGGCTGGGAAGGCGTGCCGGGGCGGCGCGTGGGCGAGCAAGGCATCGGGGAGCGCGAGGGCGGGGGCGTTCCGGTGGAGGGGTGGCCGGTCGCGCCGGGCGGGGCAGGGCTGAGATTTCGCTCGCGGCGGCTCGGTGCTGGGGACGGGCAGGCGGCGGAGCGCGCCGCGGATTATCCCGCAGCGGGAGTCGCGGTGGTGGATCGCGGCCGGGTGAACCCGATGGCGGATGTCAGGAACGTGGCGTTGGCGGGGCAGGCCGAATCGCGAAGTGCGGCGGCAGGTGCCCCAAGCCCGGCTGCTCGGGGCGCTGACCTCGTGGTCTGCGTGACCCGCCCGACCGTGGCCGGGGTGCACGCGCTGGGCCGCTGCCTGGCGGAACTGAACGCGGCGGATGTGCCGGCGGTCGGCGTCCTACGGGAGGAAGCAGGACTGGAGACCCCGATCGCGCTGCGGCAGATGCTGGGCAGGGCTCCGGTGGAGCTGTGGCCGTGGGACGAGGCGATCGCCTCGGAGCCACTAGATGGGTGTTCAGGGGAGGCGAGCGTCAATGACCTGCAGCTCGGCGTGCGCATCCTGGGGCACCTGCCGGGAGCGAGCGCGCTGGGGAGGTCCCACGATGTGGATTGCTGACGGGCTGAACAAGCTGCGCCTGATCCCGGGAGGGGCCGTGGCTGAGGCAACCGCGGAGCAGGGTGCCGACGCAGCGGTGGCCGCCGATAATTCTTTGCTGGATAAGGTGCGCCACCAGCTGGCAGTGCAGGGCGCCAGGCAGGCCAGCGAGGCCGAGATCCTGAGCGCGATGGAGGCGGTGACCGGGGCGACGTCGTATGAAAACATCCCGGATACTGTGCGGCAACTGCGGGATATCCAGCGGGAGCTCTCTGGGCTGGGTGTGCTCACCGAGGTGCTTGCGGAGCCGGGCGTGACCGACGTGGTGGTTAACCCCGACGGCGCGGTGTGGGCGGATCGGGGCAGCGGCGTCGAGCGCACCCCGGTGAGCCTTGAGCCACCCGAGGTGCGGGAGTTTGCGGTGCGGCTCGCCGCGGTGTGTGGGGTGCGGCTGGACGACGCGCGGCCCTTCGCCGACGGGATCATCGATGATCTGCCACCCGGGATTCCCGCCGCGGCCCTGCGGGTGCATGCGATGCTTTCGCCACCGGCGCGGGGTGGGGCGTGCGTGAGCCTGCGGACGCTGACGAGGGGGCGCCTGGGGCTGGAGGATCTCTGCGAGGCGGGGATGATGCCGGCCGAGGTGCGCGACGTGCTGCGCAAGCTCGTGCTTTCACGCAAGAATCTGCTGGTCACGGGCGGCACTGGAACGGGGAAGACGACGCTGCTTGCCGCGCTGCTGGGGGAGGTTCCTGAGCGCGAGCGCATCGTGTTGGTGGAGGACACCCCGGAGCTCATGCCGGTGCATCCGCACGTCGTGGCTTTGGCCGCGCGCGAAGGGAACGCTGATGGGGCGGGCGCGATCGGGATGCAGCTGCTGCTGCGGCAGTGCCTGCGCATGAGGCCGGACCGGATTGTCGTGGGCGAGGTCCGTGGCGCGGAGGTCGCGGATCTGCTCGTGGCCCTGAACACGGGGCACGCCGGGTCGGCCGGCACGATGCACGCCAACTCGGTGGCCGCAGTGCCGGGGCGGCTGGCCGCGCTCGGGACGATGGCGGGGATGACCCCGGAGGCGCTGCATGCGCAGGCGGCCGACGGGATCGACGTCGTCGTTCATCTGGAACGCGTGGGTGGTCGGCGGCGTGTGGCCACGATCGCGGTAACGGACAGGGCGTCGGGAACGGTGCCGGAAGGAAGTAAGCACCGCGGGCTGCGGCTCCGACCGGTGTGGGACGGGCGTTCCCTCGACGGTTGGGAGGAGCTGCCATGACCTTGTTGATCGTGTTGACGCTGACCGCCGTGGCCTCGATGGGAGCGTTCACCGGCTACCGGGTGGGCGTGCGGATCCGTGATGGGCGGGTCCAGCACCGGCAGTTGGAGGTGTTCCGGGATCTCGCAGATAGCTGCGCCCGGGAGGTTGCGGCCGGGGCTCGGGTGGTGGACGCGGTGGAATCTGCGGCCGTGGATTGCGAGGACGAACAGGGCGGATCGGATGGAAAACCCGGAGAGGCGGGAACGCGGCTCGGCGGACAGCTGGTGCTCATTGCCGCGCAGGTCCGCCTGGGTGCAAGCCCCGCGGCGGCGCTGCGGAACCGGGGAGAGATTCGCCCTGCGGGTGACAGGCGTGCGGTTGGAGAGGGGATTAGCCCTGCCGAGCTGGTGGCCCAGGATGTTGAGGAGTTCTGCGAGCTATGGGAGCTCGCAGAGCGCACGGGCATGAGCTTCGCACCACTGGCGGACAGCATCGTCGCGGACCTGGAGGCGCACTCCGCCCAGCAGGAGAAAACCGCAGCGGCGATGGCCGGCGCCCGGCTCACGGAAGTGTTGCTGCTCGCAATGCCGGTGGGGGCGGTGGGCATCGGCCAGAGCATGGGCCTGGACCCCGGCGGCACGCTCTTCGGCAGCGTGATCGGGCTTGGGCTCCTGCTCGTCGGGGCGATGCTCGCCTGCGCCGGCGTGCTGTGGACCGAGGCGCTGACCGCCAAGGTGCTGGGTGGGGTGGGCCGGCGCGCCGGGCCCACCGGGGAGGCCCTGGCGGTGGCCCGGCACCTGGACGTCTTTGCTCTGGCCCTGGCGGCGGGGCTGCCGGTGGCTAAGGCATGGGGCGTGGCGGTCGGGCCCGGGGAGGGGCCCGCCCATGATGTCGAGCCGCTGCTCCAGCTGGGTGCGGGCCAGGCGGCCTGGGAGCCACTGAAAACCCACGAGCACTATGGCCCCGTGGCACGCCAGGCGGTTCAGCAGACCAGGGCCGGGACCAGGCTGGCCGAAGGTGCGAAGGCCCAGGCTCGGCGTATTCGCCAGCACAGCCTGAACCAGGTCGAGGCGGGTGCCGAGCGGATGCTCATCGCCGTCGCCGCGCCGTTGACTCTGTGTTTCCTACCGGCATTCGTGCTCATCGGGCTGGTTCCACTGGTCATCGGGCTGGCGGGGATCTAGGGCCGGCCGGGGCGACGTCGAAAAGGAAAAGGAGGGGGGATCGCAGCGAGGGGAAGTAAAGCCACGAGCGAAATCGAAATTCGAAAAACGCGACGCAAGAGCACTGAAAAAAGACACCGAAAGGGAGAGAACAATGACCATGAACACCAAGAACACTGCCACTCAGACAACGGAGATCGCGGTTGCGGATACGTCCGGCGGGCTGAGCTTGTTTCAGCGCGCTGAGCTGTGGATTAGGGGTGCTGCGAGGGCACAGTACGAGGACGAGTCTGGGATGAGCACGATTGAATATGCGCTCGGGTGCGTGGCGGCCGCGGCACTCGGTGCGCTGCTGTACACGGTGGTGACGTCGGATGCAGTGGAGAGCGCGCTGAGCGGCATCTTCGAGCGTGCCCTGAGCGAGGGTAATTAGATGAACACGGTGGAGGGGGCCTCCGTGTTGACCGCCATCGCCGTGACCGTCGGCCTGCTGGTGGCGGGGCTCAGCACACTGGCGACCAGCATGGCGGCGCATTCGAGTGCCCGGGATGTCGCGCGCATGGCGGCCCTCGGGGTGGCCGATGGCGAGCTCACCAACCGCGAGGGGGAGACGGTGGAGATCACGCGTTCGCCCGTGGGGGAGACGCCGTGGTCCATGGTGACGGTGCGGCTGACGAAGGAGGCCCCGCTGTTCGACGTCACCGTGGAGGAGTCGATCCTGGAGGAGCCCAATGCCGACGACAGCGGGAGTTAGCTCCATCCTGGGGCTCATCGCCCTGTGCGGGGTGATAGTGCTGGGTTTCGGGCAGATAGACGCGCACCAGCGGGCGGTGGTCGCCGCCGACCTGGTGGCGCTGTCTGCCGCGCAGGCGCACGTGGCCGGGGACGAGGATGCCTGCGGTATCGCTGAGATCTTCGCACGTGCCAACGCCGCGGAGCTGGTGGGCTGCGAGGTGGGGCCGGAGGGGCCGGACACGGTGGGCGTGGAGGTTGCGGTGAAGGGCCGTCACGCGTCGGCGGTGGCCGGCCCCATGTGAGCTCCCGCGCGGGAGCCCGGTGTGACCCGCCGCGGGAGCCCTCGGCGTGAGCGCCCGACCGTGGCCGGCGTATGTGCGCCGTCGGGAGCTCCAGGGTGTGAGCCCCGCGCGAGCCCCACGGTGTGAGCCCCGCGGCTCCCCCCCCAAGGCTGTTTTGCAGAGTTTGTTGCCGGAAAATGGGTGAAAAGCGGCATCAAACTCTGCAAAACGCATCAGAAGGGCGGGGGAGGGGTGCGGTTACCCCTAGCCCCTAGGACTTCGCGGGAGTGGCCGCCGGATCCGCGGAACCGAGCGAGCCAACGGGGCCCGGGGCGGCGTCGTCGCTGAAGATGGACTTCAGGAACGGCGTGGAGTGCACCTGGGAGGCCGGCACCGTGCCACCGTGGTCGGTCGGGTACCAGCGGACCTCCACGCGGGCGTTGCGGGGGCTGCCGGTGAACTGCTTGAGCCACATCTCCGTGTTCAGGGAGAGGCCGATGGGGGTGGGGACGTCCATGTCCGCCAGGCCGTGGCCGAGGAAGACCGGCCGGTCGTAACCGGTGGTCGGGGTCGCCATGTACTTCCGCAGCGCTTCCGGCAGGCCAGGGACGTCCCGCAGCGGCTTCTTGAACGCGCGGGCGAGGTTGGTGCCGCGGACGGCGTCGGCGGTTTCCGAGAGGCAGCTCTTCAGGGAGGCGTCGACCATCTTGCGACCCTCCTCGGTCAGTGCGGAGTCCACGTCGATATCGGGGTTGGCCTCGCGGAATCCGGCGAGGATGTACAGCGCGTAGCTGTTCAGGCCAGCTGGCAGCGGGATAGCCGGGAAGGTGGGGCCGCCGGTGAGCACGATTTCCTCGATATACGCGGGGGCGCCGGTGGCGACGGTGCCCCGGAAGTCCAGGCCCGCGGGCTGGGAGCGGGACGTCGCGCCATGTGCCACGTTCAGTGCCGCGCCCCCGCCCTGGGACTGGCCGATCACGGCCCACTTCTTGGAGAGCACGGGCTGGCCCTTGCTCTCTGCGGGGAGTGCCGCCGAGAGGTCGGCCTTGTGGGCGGCGATCACGGAATCCACGACGGAATCCGCGGTGGCCTGGGAGTTGAGATAGCTCATGAGCCCCGGGGTGCCGAGCCCCGCATAGTCCGTGGCGACGATGGCATAGCCCTGGGAGAGCCAGTGGTTGAGGTAGGCGCTATCGCGCTCGCCGCGGTCGTTGATGCTGGGTGCGCAGACGTCATCCATGCCCACCGTGCCGTGCGCCCAGGCGAGCACCGGCCAGCCGCCCTCCGGTGGGGTGCCCTTGGGGAGGAAGATCGCGCCCGTGGAGGCGACGACCTTTCCGTGCTGGTCAGTTGTGGAGTGCGCGACGCGGTACTGGGCGCCCGCATTGGCCAGGCGCAGCGACTCATCGAGCGGGACCTGGGCGATGTGCTCGCCCGGGGTTGCCGGAACCGAGTCCCACTTGAGGCCGGAGTCTGCGGTGGGCTTGGTGTACGGGGCTGGGTCGCGCATCGGATCGCCGAGGTTAACCAGCGGGCGAGGAGTCGTGTCCGCGATGGAACCGAAGACCTGGGAGGAGCCTGCGTTCGGGTTTCCGCCTCCGCCAGTGGAGGAGCCAGGGGCAGCAGTGGCAGCGCCGCTACCAGCGGCAAGAACCCCAAATGCCAGGGTGGCGGCACTCAGCGCGGCGGTGGTTCGGCGGGTGCGAGTGTTCAGTGAGCGAGGAAAGGCGGGCATCGGCGTTCCTTCCAGATCATTAGCTTCGGGCGCAAAAATACTTGGTGGTCATCACAGTAGCTGCCCCGGTCTGTCTGCTTCGCCGGTTTCGCTGAAAGGTTCGCGATGTCCGGTGGTTTCGCGCTGTGTCATTGCGCTGCGCCCTCGCGCTCTGGTCTGGAGCGCTGGCGCCGTGCATCGTGGGCGCTGCGCAGATCGCAGAGGGAGTTGCGGGGATTGGCGTAGGCCGCGCCGTCCCGCTAGGCCTGTCTGCGGCTTCTCCCCGGCTTCCCCTCGCTTCTCCCCGGCTTCCCTCAGCGTGTTTTGCAGAGTTTGATGCCGGAAATCGGGTGAAAAGCGGCATCAAACTCTGCAAAACGTATCGATGGGGCGTTCAGCGCGCCGGCTAGTCCCGCCCCGCTAGTCCCCGCCCCGCTAGTCCCGCACCGCTAGTCCTGCCCCGCTAGTCCTGCCCCGCTAGTCCCGCCCCGCTAGTCCCGCCCGGCTAGTCCCGACCCGCTAGTCCCGCGCCGTCGCGGCGGCCAGGAAACGCAGCAGCTCCAGCGCGCCCGTCTTGAACAGCGGGTCATTGCCATTCCCACACTTCGGGGACTGCACGCACGACGGGCACCCAGCCTCACACTCGCACGCCCCCACGGCCTCCGCGGTCGCGGCCATCCATCGGCCGAAATCCGCGAAGCCCTTCTCTGCGAACCCCGCCCCGCCGGTATAGCCGTCGTAGACGAACACCGTGGGCAGTCCCGTATCCGGGTGCTGCACGATCGACACCCCGCCGATATCCCACCGGTCGCACGTCGCGATCAGCGGCAACAATCCGATTGCCGCGTGCTCCGCCGCATGCAAGGTTCCCGGCCACGTTGGCTCCGGAAGGCCCAGGTCAAGCAACACGTCAGGCGCGATCGTGTACGCCACCGCGCGCGTGCGCAGCCGCTCCGGCGGGTAATCCAGCGGAACGTTATCGATGATCTCCCCGCCCGGCAGCCGCTTGGTAAAGCCAGTCGCGGTGTGCGAGACCTCCACATTCAGGTCCGCCAGCCACACCCCCTCCGCGAGCTGGCGGGTGCCCCGGGTGCGCAGAATCTGGATATCCGTATCCCGCTTCACCCGCGTGCTGTACTCCGGGCTCGCCTGGTGCAGCCACGCCACACCTGCGGAAAGATCCAGGTCATCCACCAGGTACGTCTCGCCCTGGTGCACATACACCGCACCGGGGTGCACGTCCGAGACTGCGCGGGCCTCATCCACCGTGCCGAGCATGCGCCCCGACTCCGACTCCACGATCGCCACCTGGCCCGCCGCCCCGCCGCGGATCGCCACCTGCCCGTGGATCTGCTCCGCTGCCTGCAGGTCCGCGAACACCCCGTGCGGCCGCCGCCGCAGCACCCCGCGGGAGATCAGGTGCTCGGCCACCGCCTCGCCCTGCCACGCCGCGATCTCCGCATCGCTCAGCGAGCGCTCCGCAGCCGCGCACACCAGGTGATCGGCCAGCACATAGGGATTGTGCGGATCGAAAACCGTATTCTCCACCTCCCGGTCCAGCAGGTCCGACGGGTGGTGGATGAGGTAGGTATCCATCGGATCATCCGCGCCGACCAGCACCACCAGCGCCCCCTGCCCGCGCCGCCCCGCACGCCCAGCCTGCTGCCGGAAGCTCGCGATGGTGCCGGGGAATCCAGCGGCGACGACGGCGTCCAGCCCGCCCACGTCGATTCCGAGCTCCAGTGCGTTGGTTGCGGCCACGCCCAGCAGCTCGCCTTCGTCCAGGGCCTTTTCCAGGTAGCGGCGGTCTTCTGGGGTGTATCCGGCCCGGTAGGCGGCCACCCGCGCGGCATCCTCCGCCCGGCCCATTCCGCCGAGCTCCTCTGCGGCCGCCAGGGCCACGATCTCCGCCCCGCGACGGGAGCGGACGAAGCTCAAGGTTCGCGCGCCTGCGGCGATGACCCGGGCCATGACCTCCGCAGCTTCCGAGTTCGCGCTGCGCCGCACCGGCGCGCCGTGCTCGCCCTCCACGCCTTCCAGGAATCCGGGTTCCCACAACGCGATCGTGCGCTCACCCGCCGGCGAGCCGTCCTCTGTCGCCGCCACGACTTCGGCCCGCCCGGTCAGCCGACGCGCATGAGCCGCGGGATCCACACTGGTCGCGGAGGCCATGATGACGGTGGGGCCTGACGTCCTCGATTCCGAGCCGGTGACTGAAGATGGGCCTGCCACCGACGACGGACCAGCCAGCCCCGAACCGGAAGAACCCGCCCCCGGGGCGAGCCGCAGCAGCCGCCGCAGGACCATCGCCACGTGCGCACCGAACACCCCGCGGTAGACGTGACACTCGTCAACCACCAGGTAGCGCAGGGTTTTCAGCAGCCGTGTCCACCGCTTCGGATTGCCGAGGATGGAGGCGTGCAGCATGTCCGGGTTCGTCACGATGATCCGCGCCTGCTCCCGGATCGCGCGCCGGGCCTCGGGCGGGGTGTCGCCGTCGTAGGTGGCGACCATGACGTCCGCGAGCTCCGGGGTCGCCGCGCACAGCCGGGCCAGGGACTGCATCTGGTCCTGCGCCAGCGCCTTCGTTGGGGCCAGGTACAGCGCGGTGGCGGTCGGGTCCTCGGCCAGGGTGGTGAGGATCGGCAGCTGGTAGCCCAGCGACTTGCCGGAAGCGGTTCCGGTCGCGACGATGACGTCCCTGCCCTCCCACGCATGCTGTGCCGTTTCGGCCTGGTGGGACCACGGTTGTACGACGCCACCTCGGCGCAGCGTCTCCCTGAGCGAAGGGAGAATCCAGTCGGGCCAGTCCGCGGGGGTGGACAAGCGCGCCGGGACGTGGCGGACGTGCGTGACGGTGGAGTCCGGCATGGCCGCGCGCAAGTCCTCGATGAGTTCGGCGCCGAGGGAATTGGGCACACTGCCGGGATTGGGTGGATGGGGCGCACTGCCTGCGCCGTGGGAATCAGGCGCACCGCCTGCGCCGGAGGTGGGGGTGGAGGACTGCTCAGCCATGATGAGGGCAGTCTAGCCCGAGCATCAGACACGCCACGGGGCGGATTGACGGGACGGCCTGATGGGGCGGTGCGTCGCGGCTGGGTTGTGCGGCTTGGGGAGGTTGCGTTGGCTGCCCGGAAGCGAGCCGGAAGCGGCGCCTGGCAGCGATGCATTAAGCGTTCGACCGATTGTTCATCTAAAACCCCTATCGGTGGCGAAAGAAACATGGCACACTGGTGGACGGTCCCAATCCCATGCGCGGTGTCAACCGTTGATGTGGCGGTGAAGGCCCTGCTCCGCTGAAAGTTGGCGGGGCTGGTACGCCAAGAAAGTTAGGTTGTTTGAAAATGGCGCAGGGAACTGTGAAGTGGTTTAACGCGGAGAAGGGCTATGGATTCATTGCCCCAGAAGATGGCTCCGCGGACCTTTTCGTCCACTACTCCGAGATCCAGAGCAGCGGCTTCCGCACTCTCGAGGAGGATCAGAAGGTCGAGTTCGAGGTCGGCGAAGGTGCGAAGGGCCCGCAGGCTCAGAACGTCCAGCCGCTGTAAGCAGCGAGTATGAGCTGCAGCCGACTGCCGACTAGGCAGTAGGCACAGCGAAGAGCAAACGCCCCGGGGCGGTGGTTTCCACCGTCCCCTTTTGCTTTTCTTCACCCCGTGTCTGCGCCACCCGCTAACCTCAATCCCCAACGGCAGCAAGAACCTATTTCGGGCTTCTCGCACCATCCGGTGGGGTTGCAGCAGGGGTGGGAAGCTGCCTCAAAAGGTGGGGATAACACACCGCCCGATTTCCACTAAGCAGGTATCACTTGCCTATTGTGGCAATCTAAGGAGCAAATCCATGCGGAGGTCACGTGAAGCGTTTAGTCATTGTCGAGTCTGCAACTAAGGCCAAGAAGATCGCCCCAATGCTGGGGTCCGATTACATCGTCGAGGCTTCAGTTGGGCATATTCGTGACCTCCCACGCGGTGCCGCGGACGTTCCGGCGAAGTATAAGAAGGAGCCGTGGGCGCGCCTCGGCGTGAATGTGGATAAGGGTTTCGAAGCCCTTTATGTGGTCTCCCCGGATAAGAAGAAGCGCGTCGCTGACCTGCGTGCCAAGCTCAAGCAGGTCGATGAGCTGCTGCTCGCGACAGACCCCGACCGTGAGGGCGAGGCCATTGCCTGGCACCTGCTGGAGGTCCTCAAGCCCAAGGTGCCGGTCCGCCGCATGGTTTTCCACGAGATCACCAAGTCCGCGATCCTTGAGGCCGTGGAAAACACCCGTGAGCTGGACTACAACCTCGTGGACGCTCAGGAGTCCCGCCGTGTGCTCGACCGCCTTTATGGCTACGAGGTCTCCCCGGTGCTGTGGAAGAAGGTCATGCCGCGCCTGTCCGCAGGTCGTGTGCAGTCCGTCGCCACCCGCGTGATTGTCGAGCGCGAGCGCGAGCGCATGGCCTTCCGCGCCGCCGACTACTGGGACCTGACCGCCGAGCTCTCGATCGACCCCGCCGCCCGGCTGGACGGCGACCCGGCGTCCTTCCAGGCCAAGCTCGCCACCGTGGGTGGCCAGCGCATCGCGCAGGGTCGCGACTTTAAGGACGACGCCACGCTCAAGTCCAGCAAGTCCGGCACCCCGCTGGTCCTGGACGAGCAGCGCGCCAAGCAGCTGGCGTCCGGAATTAAGGGCGAGGAACTGCACGTCGCAAATGTGGAGGAAAAGCCCTACACCCGCCGCCCGTACCCGCCTTTTATGACCTCCACCCTGCAGCAGGAGGCCGGCCGGAAGCTGCGCTTCACCTCGGAGCGCACGATGCGCATCGCGCAGCGCCTGTACGAAAACGGCTACATCACTTATATGCGTACGGACTCCACGACGCTGTCCACCGCCGGCATCAACGCCGCCCGCGCGCAGGCCGCCCAGCTGTACGGCCAGCGGTTCGTCGCGGATGGCCCGCGCCAGTACACCCGCAAGGTGAAGAACTCCCAGGAGGCCCACGAGGCGATCCGCCCCGCCGGCGAGCGATTCCAGACCCCCGGCCAGCTCGCGCAGAAGCTGGACGCCGAGGAGTTCAAGCTCTACGAGCTGATCTGGCAGCGCACCGTCGCCTCCCAGATGGCCGACGCCCGCGGTACTTCCATGAAGGTCACCATCGCGGGCACGTCCGGCGAGCCGGAGGCGGGCACCGAGGTGGAGTTCACCGCCACCGGCCGCACCGTCACCTTCCCGGGCTTCTTGAAGGCCTACGTCGAGGTCTCCCGCACCGCGGAAGGTAAGGACGTCGCCGATAACGCGGAGAAGCGCCTCCCACAGGTCACCGAGGGCGTGTTCCTCACCGCGGAGGATGTCACCGCCGACGGTCACACGACGACCCCGCCGGCCCGTTACACCGAGGCCAGCCTCGTGCGGAAGATGGAGGAGCTCGGCATCGGGCGTCCGTCGACGTACGCGTCGATCATCCGCACCATTCAGGACCGCGGCTACGTCCTGCCTCGTGGCAATGCGCTGGTCCCGAGCTGGGTGGCCTTCGCGGTCGTCGGGCTGCTGGAGCAGAACTTCGGCGCGCTGGTGGACTACGACTTCACCTCCGCTATGGAGGACCAGCTGGACGCCATCGCCGAGGGCAACGAGGACCGCACGAAGTGGCTGGAGGGCTTCTACTTCGGTGGCGGCACCAGCTCCCAGAACTACGGCCTGAAGAATGTGGTCGCCCAGAACCTGGAGAGCATCGACGCCCGCCGCGTGAACTCCCTCCACCTCTTCGACGACGCCAACGGCGTGCCGATCGTCGTCCGCGTCGGCCGTTACGGCCCTTACCTCGAGCGCATGGTGAAGAACGATAAGGGCGAGGAGGAAGCGCAGCGCGCGAATCTGCCGGAGTCCATGACCCCGGATGAGCTGACCCTGGAGGTCGCCGAGAAGCTCTTCGCCACCCCGCAGTCCGGCCGCGAGCTGGGCCGCAACCCGGAGAACGGGCGCATGATCGTGGCCCGCGAGGGCCGCTTCGGCCCGTACGTCACCGAGGTGCTGGGCGAGGACGAGGAGGCCGAGGTCACCGCGAAGGCGGAGAAGGTCTTCCTCGCCGAGCGCGATGAGGAGGACGCCGAGCGCGCGAAGGAGGGCAAGAAGCCCCTGTCGCGCGAGACCAAGACCTTCGAGAATAAGAAGGCCAAGCGGATCAAGGAGATCCTTGAGGAGACCCTGAAGCCGAAGACTGCCTCGCTGTTCGCCAGCATGGAGCCGGCCACCGTCACCCTGGAGGATGCGCTGAAGCTGATGAGCCTGCCGCGCGAGGTGGGAGTGGATCCCGCCGATGGGGAGGTCATCACCGCGCAGAATGGCCGCTACGGCCCATACCTGAAGAAGGGTTCGGACTCCCGCTCCCTGGGCAGCGAGGAGGAGCTGTTCACCATCACGCTGGACGAGGCGCGCCGCATCTACGCGGAGCCGAAGCGCCGCGGTCGCGCTGCCGCGAAGCCGCCGCTCAAGCGTCTGGGGGACAACGACGTCTCCGGCAAGCCGATGTCCGTCAAGGAGGGTCGATTCGGGCCTTATGTCACCGATGGCACGACCAATGCGTCGCTGCGCCGTGGGGACACCCCGGAGACCCTGACGGACGCGCGGGCCAACGAGCTGCTCTCGGAGCGCCGGGCGAAGGACGCCGAGAAGGCTGCCGCGGGACCGGCGAAGTCCACCCGCAAGAGCACGAAGAAGACTGCGAAGAAGGCAGCCAAGAAGGCCACGAAGCGCAGCACCAAGAAGACCGCGAAGAAGACCGCGAAGAAAGCGGCCAAGAAGGCTTAGGCCTCAAGCGGCGCTAGGGCACCTAAGTCTAGGGCTTAAGTAGTGCTAGGCCCGGGTGGTAGCTCCCAGTAGGAGCCGCCACCCGGGCTTTCTGCTGTGCGTTGTGGCTGCTGGCTCAGGCATGAACTTCTCACATAACTTCGTACTCATCTTCGTAATTGATATGTTAAGTACGAAGATGGGTGAGAAGTTCTCGTACCTAGGAGCGAAGGTGACGCGAGAAGAGCTAGAAAAAATTATCAATGACCTGCGTATTATCGGCACTGATAAGCAGGGCATTGAAGTTAAAAGTGGGGTGGGAAAGTCCATTAGGGATACGCTGAGCGCATTTTCTAACGGCAATGGTGGAGTGATCATCATTGGACTCAGTGAAGCCGACGGGTTCCAGCCAGTTCCAAATTTTGACCCGAAAACCGTGCAAGACCAGCTGGAGCAGAGGTGCGTACAGCTTACGCCGGCGGTTAGGCCACTGGTGGATATCGTTCCCTTCGAGGACTCCACTCTCCTCGTTGTTGAGGTGGAGGAGCTCGCGAGTGCCGATAAGCCCTGTTATGTCACGGATAAAGGGCGTTATAACGGGAGCTTCATTCGCACTGGTGACGGGGACGTTAGCCTGTCGCACTATGAGGTTGATCGCCTTTTGGAGGAGAAGGTTCAGCCTAAGTGGGATGAGATTCCAGTCGAGGGGGCTTTGCTTGAGGATCTTGATGAGGATGTTCTGGCTAGCTACCTGCGTCTTCAGGAGGAGCGGCGGCCTAAGACCTTTGCGAAGGGGCGCGAGACGGCTCTTCGTCGGCTGCGTATCGCCGCCGGAGAAACTCCCACTTTGGCCTCTCTTCTCGTCATGGGGGAGTATCCGCAGGAATTTTTCCCACGATTGGCGGTTACTTTTGCTCAGTTCCCCGGCACTAGAAAAGGGGAAGTTACGGAAGGGTACCGGCTTCTAGATTCGAAGACGATAACAGGAAATATTCCGGAGCTGGTGGGGGAGTCGGTCGCGACTGTGAAAAAAAATATGCGGACTGGTGCGATGATCGACGGGGCTTTTCGCCGAGACTTGCCGGACTACCCTCCCGTTGCTGTGCGCGAGGCTGTAGTGAACGCTCTCATGCACCGAGACTACTCGCCTCACTCGCAAGGGAGTCCCGTGCAGATCAGTATGTTCGTTGATCGCCTGGAGATTACTAGCCCTGGTGGCCTTTACGGCGGTGTTAGCGTTCATAGCTTGGGCATGGACGGTGTGAGTTCAACCAGGAATCAGCGTATTGCGACCCTGCTTGAAGATGTTCACTTCCCAGGAGGAGGTATTGTCGCAGAAAACCGAGGTACCGGGATAGATACGATGCAGACGGCGTTGGCAGATGCGCTTATGCCACCGCCTCACTATCTCAATACTCTGAACAGCTTTACTGTGACTTTCTATCGGCGCAAAGTGGCTCCGCAAGAGCGGTATGGAACTGCTCGAGATATAGTTTTGGAACAGTTGAGAGGCCTTTCTTCTGCATCGACGAGCGAGCTGACGGAAAAGACGGCATTGAGTAGGTCGGCTGTTCTTAAGGCGCTGAACGAGCTTATTGCAGAAGGGATTGTAGAGCGCACTGAGCCGGATCGTAGTCCCAAGCAGCGTTATCGACTCTGTCCCTAATGTGGCCCGTGGCAGGGCGCTAGTCGAACTTCTCACTTAACTTCGTACTCATCTTCGTACAGTGAGAAGTAAGTACGAAGATGAGTGAGAAGATGCCCCTCGCAGCAGTCAAGAAGATTTAAAGCCCGCCGCCAAGCAACCAGTCTGCCGCCTAGTGGCGGTCCGCGAGAGTGGCGCGCACCGGGCGGGCCAGCTGCGTCATCTGGCGGCGGCCGCGCAGCTCCACAGACTTCAGCATCGTCCAGCGACGCTGCTCTGCCTCATTGGCCAGCCGCACCGTCGCAGCACTCGTCAGCACGCGACCTGGAGTGTCCTTCGCCAAGTCCGTCAGGCGGGACGCCTGGTTCACGGCGTCGCCAATGACGGTGTACTCGAAGCGATCCTTCGCGCCGATGTGACCGGCGACGACCGAACCCGCAGCCACGCCAACGCCCGCTTCGAACTCCAGATCCGTGAGCTTGGAGTGCATCTCCCGGGCGGCAGCCAGCGCGTGGCCAGCGGCGTCCTCAAGGGGCAGCGGGGCACCGAAGACGGCGAGCGCGGCGTCGCCCTGGAACTTATTGATGATTCCCTTGTGCTCGTGGACGACCTCCACGACGCGGTCGAAGAACTCGTTGAGCGCGGAGACCACGTGCTCCGGGGAACGCTGCGTGGCGAAGCCAGTGGAACCGATGACGTCCACGAACAGCACCGCGACGTCGCGGGACTCGCCGCCCAGCTCCGGGTCCTCCTCCAGCGCGCGGCGGGCGACCTCCGTGCCCACGTAGCGGCCGAAAAGGTCCGAGACCTGCTGGCGCTCCTGCAGGCCGCGCATCATCTCGTTGAACCCAGCCTGCACCACGCCGATCTCGGAGGAATCGTAGATGCGCACCGTGGTTTCCAGGTTCCCGCGGCGCACCTGGTTGATGGCGAACTGCAGCTCGCGCACCGGGTCCACCACGCTCATCGCGCTCAAGCGCGCACCCAGGAAACCGGTGACCAGGGCGGTGACTGCCAGGGCCACGAGCGCCGGGATCAGGTCCTCCATTGAGCCGTCGAAGAAGCTCCGGGCCTGCGCGAAAATCAGCAGCAGGATGCCCAGCACCGGCACCGCGTTGGTCAGCACCCAGGTCGCCATGAGGCGGGTGGACATCGGCGAAAGGTCGGACTGCTCCAGGGAACCCTGCTCGAGGGCGCGGGCGGCGACGGGGCGAACCAGCCGTTCGGCCTCCATGTACGTCATCAACGTCACCATCAACCCGCCCAGCACGGCGGTCACGGCAACCGTAATCGCCCACCGCGAGGAGAACTGCGCGGCCACCGTCGTGAAGATCACCACCCCGATGGCCCACAGCACCGCACCCGTCACGGACTGCAGGAAGGGGATGCGCAGCACCAGATGCCGGATCATGTTGGGGTCATAGGCATCGGGGTTGCGTTGCCAGCGCAGCACGGGGGCGAAGAAGATCAGCGTGAACACCACGCCGGCCACGATCGCGAAGATGAAATAACTCAAATAAGCAATCGAGGTGACGGTGTTTGGGCTGGTCAGCTCGCGTGCACCGCGCAGGGGGATGAGGAAGCGCAGGAAGGTCGCGACGGCGATCGCGCCGACCACGTTCGTCATCAGAATCATCGCGGCATACAAGGGCCAGTAGGTGCCCCAGACCCATTTCAAGTAGCGCGCGAATTGTTGCATGGCTATTACATTATCGAACCCGTCTACAGCGGGGGCTAGACTGTGCTTCGTGAACGTGGATAGCTCTGGATTCGACCCCGTGGCCGGCGGCGGCGTGTGGCGCAAGATCACCGCCCAGCCGGTTCGGGAGCTGCTCGCGGGCGCGGTGGCGAACCCGCAGGCGATGACGCACTCCTGGCTGTTCACCGGCCCGCCCGGTTCGGGGCGATCGATCGCGGCCAAGGCTTTCGCCACGGGTTTGGTGTGCCCGAATGGGGGTTGTGGGGAGTGCGAGCAGTGCCAGTCCGCGGCCGCCGGAACACACCCGGACATCGTGTGGATCGCGACGACCGGCTCCGTCATCCCCGTCGAAGACGTCCGGGAGGTCATCAGTTCCGCCGCGTCGATGCCCACCGTCTCCCGGTGGCGGGTCGTCGTTGTCGAGGACGCCGACCGTCTCAACGAGGCCGGTTCGAACGCACTGCTGAAGTCCGTGGAGGAGCCACCCGCGCACACCGTGTTTGTGCTTTGCGCCCCGTCCACCGACCCGCTGGACATCTCGATCACGCTGCGTTCCCGCTGCCGCCACGTCTACATCCCGACCCCGTCGCCGCAGCAGGTGGAGGATGTTCTTCTTCAGGACGCCTCCCTGGGCATTACGCAGGAGCAGGCGCGATGGGCCGCTGGGGTGTCCGGCGGGCACATTGGCCGAGCCCGGCACCTGGCGCGTGACGAGGCAGCCCGGACGAAGAGAGCGACGGCGCTGAAGCTGCCGCAGATGGTCTACGAGGGCGCGCGCCTGTTCAGCTTCACCTCTCAATTGGTGGCGAAGGCGACTGAGGAGGTCGCCGCCCAGGTGGAGACGGTCGAGGCGAAGGAACGCGAGGCGCTGGAGGAGTCCCTGGGGGTGGGGGCGAAGGGCCGTGGCGCTGCGAAGGCGCAGCGTGGCTCGGCAGGGCAGATGAAGGAGCTGGAACGGGAGCAGAAGAACCGCCGGACCCGGATGGTGCGCGACGCGCTGGACCTAGCCTTGATCGACGTTGTGGGTTTGTACCGCGACGCGATGCTGCAGGCGGCGGGCGCGGTGGAGCCGGTGGGTGGTTCGGCTGACGCCGCCGAGGTGGCCACAGGCGACACCGACGGCACCGCGGCCGCGGCCCACGGCCTGCAGCCCGTGGGTGGGTTCCAACACCCGGATATGCGCGCCACCTCGGGTGAGCTCGCGCGCCGGAACTCCCCGGAAGCGCTGGTCCGATGCATCGACGCGGTGTCGGCCTGCCGGGAGACCCTGGGGATGAATGTGAAACCGGAGGTTGCGCTCGACGCGCTGGGCGGTGCGCTGCGGGAAGCGTGCCGGGTGAGCTAGCTCGCTCGGTTTTGTGTCTTCGCGCTGCTGTCCGCTACGATGATCCTCCGTAAGAATGCTTGAGCTTTAGGCTCTGGGTTTTTGCGCGCCGCCTTAGCTCAGTCGGCAGAGCGTTTCACTCGTAATGAAAAGGTCGCGAGTTCGATTCTCGCAGGCGGCTCACCTAAAAACGGTCACTACCAGCGCAAGCGGTAGTGGCCGTTTCGCATTTCACCACTACACTATGCCCATGACGTCCATCTGGCCCAGCGCGCTGCCGCCCGCCAGCCCGGTGTGGTTCCCCTCGGTCATGGGTACGGCCATCCTGTCCTCCCTGCTCGGTCGCCAGGTCCCGGAGCATGGCTGGCTGCTGTACCCGGCAACGGCGCTGATGTTCCTCGCATTCGTCCTGCTCATCGGCCTGGGGGCCGGCTTCACGGTCAACGCTCGCCGCAACCCCGGGATGTTCGCGAACACCTGGCGGGACATGTCGATCCTCCCGACCTGGGGCACCGTCTCCATGGGCATGACCGCGACGGGCTCGGCGATCCACAACGTCGGCCCGCTGCTGCCCTTCGGGACTGCGGCGACTCCCCGCGCCGGGTTGACGGACTCCGCCCCCGCCGACTGGGTTATCGCCGTGGCCGCCACACTCTGGCTGATCGGCACCCTCATCGGCCTGTTCACCACCTTCCGGGTCGCACTGCGGCTCATGGAGAAGGGGGGCAACCACCCCGTCCCGGCTTGGGGGCTGGCGGTCGTCCCGCCGATGGTCTCCGCCACGACGGGCGCGAGCCTTGTCGACGACGTCGCTTCCGAGCAGCTCACGGTGGTCCTGGTGCTGGCGGTGACCGCGTTCTTCTTTCTGGCGCTGTTCTTCGCCGTTTTGCTGTTCACGCTGGCCTATCGCAGCCACTTCTTCTATCACCCGCTGCCGGTGGACGCCTCCATCTCCACCTGGATTCCGCTGGGCGTGGTCGGCCAGTCTATCGCCGCAGCCCAGTCCATCGCCGCCCAGGCGGAGTTCGTGATGCTGCCCTCGGCGACCCCCGCGGTCACCTGGCTCGCCCACGCCTATGGCTGGGTGGCGCTGGTCATCGGCATTCCCGTGTTGGCTTTCGCGGTGATTCGCACGATCTACGGCTTCCGGGAGCGCATGAACTTCACCCCGGGCTGGTGGGCCTTGACCTTCCCCATCGGCACCGTGGCGCTGGGCGCGGCCATGATGGCGGAGACCATGACCGGGCCGTGGCAGGTGATCCCGCGCGTCGTGGGCACCGGCAGCCTCGTTGCGTTGTGCTGCACCTGGACGTTCTGCGCAGTCGCGACCCTCACGGCGATCGTGAAGGTGCGCGCTACACGCTAGCCGGGGAGAGTTTGCCGTACAGCGCAGCCAGTTTCTTGACGTCGCCGCCCGGGACCTTGTCCAGGGCCGAGTGCGCGGCTGTCGCGCCGACCCGCAGCACCTCGTGGGCGACCAGCTGCGCGGCGGCGTGGTGGTCCCACTGTTCCTGCCGCCACTCATAGGACTCGTTGGCGCACGCATTCGTCACCGCCCGCGACTCGTTGAGCTCGTAGCGCAGCTCGCGGCGGTCCAGGATGGCGTCGTCGATCGGGCTGGTCCGTAGGCTCTCGATCATCTTTTTTATCGACGTCAGCAGGTAGGCGTAGTTGAGCTCGGCGGTCTTCTGGAGGTTATTGGGGCGGAAGAGCCAGATGGCCAGAACGGCGAGCAGGGAGGCGATCACCAGCTCTGCGCCGCGGTCCATGGCCGTCTGCCCGATCGGGGCGCTGCCCAGGCCAGCCATCATGAGCCCCAGCGGAGCGGTGAAGACCATCGCCAGCCCGTAGTTCGCGGCAATGAAAAGCTCCGTGCAGGCCATGGCCACGGCCAGCCCGAAGAGGTCCATCAGGATGCCCGGGTGCAGCTGGTAGAAGGCCAGGTACAGCAGGATGCCGATGACGGAGCCCGCGATGCGGTGGATGCAGCGCACCGTGCCCGCCATGCGATAAGGCCCCTGGCCCAGCAGCAGCATCACGGAGGTGATGGCCCAGTCCGGTCGTCCCAGGCCCAGCACCGTGGAGAGGATGGATACGCCTAGCCCCGCGAGTGCGACGCGCTGCGCGGTGACCATCGGGTGGGAGTCGCGGTGCCACTGCCGCTTTAGCTTGGCCCACGCCCCGGGGGAGGCGAGGGGGATCGTGCGCCGGTCGGAAGGGGAGTGGCGCTGCGCCTTGGCATCCGGATCGGCGGTGGCCCAGCGGTGTTGCGCGCTGAGCATGCGGTGCACGAGCTCCTCGCTCTTCGTTCCCCGAGCCTCCGGGGTGATCGCGCCGCCGTGGATGGCGCCCGCGTGGGCAAGCATCGACCAGGCGCGGTGGATCGCGCCGGCGGCGGTGAGCTTGAGGGATTCGTACTCGGCCGGTGCCTCCTTGGTCCGGGCCTCCAAGTAGTCAGCGACGGCGGCCTCGGCGTCCTCCACCGCCTTGCGTTCCGGGCCGTGCTTGTCGACCAGCCAGCCGGACATGCTGATGATGAACCCGGAGACCGCGCCGATGATCGACCAGATCAGGGTGGCTGAGAGCGAGATGGAAATCTTGTTGACCATCAGCCCGCCGGTGACGAACAACATCAAATACGGCCCCGGTGGGGTCAGGCGCAGACACATCGTCACGTAGACGCAGACCACGCACACGGCGAGGAAAAGCATCAGTGGCAGGTAGGCGATGAGCGCGCCACGCGGGTTGGCGATGACCCCGCCGATCCCTTCGGAGAAGTCCATCTGGCCGTGGGAATGGCTCCAGATGCCGAGCAGACGGAAACCTAAGGTCAGGCTGGTGAAGAGCAGCCCATAGCGCAGGAGTGATTTCCAACGCTCGCGGTAGGGCTTGTTCTCACCGTTGATGAGGAGCACAGCGCCCGCGGAGACGAGCAGCAGCTCGGCGCCGAATCCCAGAAGGTAACCGATGATGCCCGGGATCAAGATCGCCAGGGCGGCGCGGATGGCGCGGGGAACCTGGTGGCGGAAGGAGTTGAAGGTCAGCAGCATCGCCCGCATCGAGGGCGGGGAAGGAGCATCGGGGAGGGCGCGGACGCCGAAGGAGTCGGCATCCGTGCCGAAGATACGGTCGACTGAACTTTTGCCCGCTGCTGGTGGGCCCTGCCTATTCTGATCTCCCGAAACTGTCACTCAGTCGAGTCTAGCGCGCGGGTTGTGCGCGAAAATTGCAGGGTTGATGCGGCGGGTAGCCAGTGGTTTTCCTCCCGCCGTGGCCACGTTCTGCCGCGCGGGCCCCGCGCCGGGTGGCCGTCCCTCCGCGGCCACCCCGCACTGCTGGGGTTAGTCCTCCCGCCAGCGCCCCGGCTGGCCGACCGCCGGGTCGGACTCGGCCTTGGTCACCATGTCCTCATAGCGCTGCATGAGGTTTACGGAGGTGATCTCCGACGGCACCCCGAAGGCGTCCACCAGCAGCTCCGACCAGGGGCCCAGGGAGTCCACCAGGTCGTTGAGCGCGGCACGTGCCGCCTTGGTGCGGGTGCCCGTGAGCAGGTTCTGCTCCAGGTACCAGCTGCCGTTGCGGACGATGAGGTCCAGGAAGTAAACGTCGCGGACCTGCTCCATCACATCGCGGGCCGTGTCGCTGGTCAGCGTGGCCTCCGCCTCCAGCAGGGCCTCGAGGAGGATGCGGTCCACGTGGGCCCACGCGACTTCCAGCAGGTGGTCCTGCGCCCGGTCGACGACTTTCGCGGCCTTCTCCACCGGCATGTCCTTGGCCACGCGCAGGCGGCGGCCCAGGGAGACCATGAGGCGGCGCTCCCGCTCCGAAACCAGGCGCAGCTGGCTACCCGGGTCGAAGAGGGTGGCCTCCTCGCTATCGGAGAAGGTGTCCTTCAGGTTCTGGACCAGGGCATCCGCGGCGGTGCGGCGGCGCAGCAGGGTGGAGAAGTTATCCAGCCCGAAGCGGACCATCTCCAACGGGTTGAAGCTGCCGATCTCTTTGGAGAAGCCGGTCATCAGCTCCTTACCGGCCAGCTGCATCATCACCACGTTGTCGCCCTCGAAGGTGGTGAAGATATCCGAGTCTGCCTTCAGGCTGGTCAGCAGGTTCTCGGCCATGTAGCCATAGCCGCCGCAGGCCTCGCGCATCTCCTGGATGGTGTCGGTGGCGTGGGCGGTATTCGCAGCCTTTAGGGCAGCAGCGTGAGCCTCGAGCTCGCGCTGGTCGGCCTGCTCCTCCTTCGTGGCATTCACGGGGTCGACGCCGCGTGCCTCGAGGTCGTGCAGCCCGGAGATGAGCTCGTTCGTCGCCAGCTGCAGCGCGTAGGCGCGCGCCACCCGGGGGATGAGGCGCAGCCGGTGCTTGCGGTGCTGGATGAGGGTGTTTTCCGGCAGCTCATCGCTGGGTGCGAACTGTTTGCGCAGGTTGGCGTAGCGCACGCCGATGTCGAGGGCGGTACGCGCCGCAGCACCGGCGGCGGCACCCACCGTCACGCGCCCGCGAACCAGCGCGCCGAGCATGGTGAAGAAACGGCGGTTCGGGTTCTCGATCGGGGAGCTGTAGTTGCCCTCCTCATCCACGTCGGCGAAGCGGTTGAGCAGGTTCTCGCGCGGAACGCGGTAGTTCTCGAAGACCAGGGTGCCGTTGTCCACGCCCGGCAGCCCGCCCTTGTAGCCGTGATCGCCGAGGCGCACGCCCTCGACCGGGGAGCCGTCGTCCTCGCGGATGCGGGCGACGAGGCAGTGCACGCCGTGAGACTCCTCCACGCCCGGGGTGTAGAGCTGCGCGAAGACCGCGGCGAAGCGGCCGTCGCGGGCAGCGTTGCCGATGTACCACTTCTCCGAGGACGCGGTGGGGGAGTTGATGATGAACTCCTGGGTCTCCGGGTCGTAGGTCGCGGTGGTTTCGAGGTTCTGGACGTCGGAGCCGTGGCCGCGCTCCGTCATTGCGAAGCAGCCCAGCGCCCGTAGTTCGATCAGGTCCTTGACCAGGTCGTGGTGGCGTTCGGTGCCGAGGTTGCCGACCGCGCCGCCGAACAGCCCCCACTGCACGCCGGACTTCACCATCAGGGAGAGGTCAGCCATGCCGAGCATTTCGATGCTGGCCAGGGTCGTGCCAGTCGCCCCGGTGCCGCCCTGCTCCTCGCGGAATGCGCCATGCGGCAGGCCGGAGTCCAGCACGGACTGCAGCTGGGCGGTGGTTCGGGCGCGGGCCTCTTCCAGGCTCAGCCCCACCGCGGGCCGGAACTGATCGTCCTTGAGCATCTCGCGGATGGAGTCGCGCGCCTCGCCGAACTGACCGTCGAGAGCCCGCGTGAGTTCCGGGAGGATCGCCGGGTTCGGGGTGGTCGGCAGGGTGTTGGGGGCCTTGGAGCGACGGGCGATGTCGGATCCAAGCTGCTTGGTCTTTGGTGAGTTCTGTGCCATGACCCAAGGTTACGCAAAGTGGCGGGCGTCACAGCTATTTCGCGACAACTTCCTAAACCCCCCATTCCTGTAGGACCCCGTTATCCGGAGGATTACCATGGGGAGCCATGTCGCAAAGCTCTGATACCCCAACCAATCTCAACATCAACTCGCGAGGCTCGAAGTACAAGGGCTCGCGAGCGTGGCTCATGGTTGCGTTGGCGGTATTTATCGTGGCTTGGGGTGGCAACGAGTTCACTCCGATGATGGTCTTCTACCGCGGGGAGGACGTCTTCTCCCCGGTGTTCGTGGACGCCCTTCTGGCGTTCTACGCGGTGGGTATCGCCATCGGTCTGCTGGTCGCGGGGCCGCTCTCTGACCGTTATGGACGCCGCGTCGTCATGCTGCCCGCCCCGATTGTCGCGCTGATTGGGTCCATCCTCATCGCGATGGGCGAGACCAGCGAGCCGATCATCTTTACTGGTCGCATGCTCTCCGGCCTGGCGCTGGGCATGGCGATGACCGCGGGTGGTTCCTGGATCAAGGAGCTTTCCAGCCCGGCCTTCGACCCGACGGCGAAGCCGAACTCCGGGGCGAAGCGTTCCGCGATGGCCATGACCGGCGGCTTCGCGGTGGGCGCGCTGATCGCGGGCCTGCTCGCCCAGTGGGGCCCGATCCCTGGCCAGCTGCCCTACATGATTCACGTTGTCCTCTCGATCGTGACGATCGTTGGTCTGATGACGGTGCCGGAGACCCGCCAGAGCGCACACCTGAAGGTCAAGGGTTCGTTCCTGAGCGACCTGGCGTCCCCCTCCGCGAAGCACCCGCGCTTCCTGCTGGTCGTGCTTCCGCTGGCGCCGTGGGTCTTCGGCTGCACCGGCGTGGCCTATGCGATCATGCCGGCCCTGATCCAGAACTCCTATGGCAATCCGATCGCCATCACCGCGGGCATCACGGCCCTGGCGCTGGCCTTCGGCTTCGGGATTCAGCAGTTCCCGGACCTGTACTGGCGCAACCATTCCGCGTTTGGCCAGCAGGTCGGCCTGGTCATCGTGATCATCGGCATGCTGGTCGCTGCCTGGACCGCGAAGACCGTCTCCCTGGTGGGCGCGCTGATCGTCGCCGTCGTCCTGGGGCTGGGCTACGGCATCACGCTGCTGACCGGTCTGACGGAGGTGCAGCGCCTGGCCAGCCCGGACGAGCTGGGTGGTCTGACCGCGATCTACTACGTGTTCACCTACGTGGGCTTCTTCTTCCCGATGATCCTGACCCGCCTGTCCGAGTGGTTCAGCTACCCGGTCATGCTGTTCGCAGGCGTGGTGGTCGCGGTCCTGAACCTGGCCCTGATCACGGTGTTCTCCCGGAAGTTCATCCCGGCGGAGAGCTAGGCCTTTTCTTTCATGACGTCACCCGCGCCGGCCTCGGCCCGGCTGGGCCGGGTCGGTAGGCGCTGGAGCCGCCAAAGCTGGAGGGCCACGCCGACCAGCGGGCCGATACCCAGGGCGAGCACCGAGCGGAGCTCAGGGGTGGTATCCACCAGCAACAGGCCCACCGCTGCGACGGTGGCGATGGCCCAGCCGAACCAGTACAGGTCGTGGCGGCCCGCAGCGAGGGCCGCGGAACCCGTGACCATGAGTAGTGCGGTGCCGGTGGAGGCGAAGGTCAGCAGGCCGAGGGCTGCGGGGGAGACCAGGTAGGCCTCGTCGAAGAGCAAAGCCATAATCGGGCGCCCCACGAGGTAGGCAGCCACCCCGCCCACGGCGCCGATGGCGATGATCGCCAGCGCGGGTGTGGCCGCGGCGCGCAGAACCTGCTCGCGGTGTTTGGTGAAGTGCACGATCAGTGCCGGCTGGAAGCGCTGCAGGGGGACGAGCAGCGGGGCGCGGGTGAGGGTGACAGCTGTGATCGTTCCGGCGAGCACTGCGCCCGCCCCGGCGGCTCCGCCGGCGGAGCTGAGCTCCTCGCCGGTGCCGCTGGCGCCAGCGAAGTCCAGGTCGGTGGTGGCGCGCAGCAGGACGGGGAAGCCGGTGATGAGCACGGCGTTCGCCCCGGAGGCCAGCATCGCTTTCAGGCCGCGCTGCAAGAAGGCCCGGGCGGGGATGTCCGCGCGATGGCCAAGCAGCGGGCGAACCCCGGGGAGCAGCGCGAAGCCGGCCCAGGTGGCCGCGCCGATGACAGTGATGATGAAGAAGGAGACCACGCCCCAGCCCAGCCACCAAGCGAGCGCTGCGAGTAGCAGGCGGATCCCGGAGTCGATGGCGATGAGCCAGGCGAATTCCCGCCAGCGGGAGGCCGCGGAGATCAGCCCGCAGAGGATGGCCTGGAAGGCGAAACTCGCGAGCCCCGTGGCGGTGAGGATGGCGGCCCACAGGGGGTGGGCGGGGCTCACGCTGGCTGCCCACAGTGGGGCGGTGATGAGGGTGAGTAGCCCGAAGGCGAGGGCAAAACCGCCCGCCAACGCAAAGGGGCGGGCCGATCCGCGATCGGCGACCGTCTCCTGCGGTTCGGTGCCCTCGCGGTTGTGCCGGGCAGCGGTCACGCCGCGGGCGGTCTCCTGCATGAGGCCGTCGATGAGCCCGGTGAGGGCGAAGAACAGCCCCCAGAAGACCATGAAGTCCACGTAGCCTGCGGGCGGCAGGGCCTTGGAGGCGATCCAGATAACCAGGTAGCCTGCGGCGGCGACGAAGACAGTGGCGATGCTCAGTGCGCGCATGATGGCCGCACCTCCCGCCGCGCGTTAAGCCCGGCCCTCAACAGGGCCGGGCGGTGTGGGTTTTTAGTTCCCGAAAGCGTTAGTTCCCGAAAGCCTTCTTCAGGACCGGCAGGTAGTCGCGCAGGTCGTCCTGCCAGTAGCCCCACTGGTGGGTGCCGGTGTTGCGGAAGTTGAAGGTGGCGTCCTTCTTACCCAGGGAGCGCAGCTTCACGTCCAGGTCGTGGGTGCAGCCGTTGGTGGCGGCTTCGATGACGCCACCCTCCACAGCCACGGTCGTGGCCGCGGACAGGTCGCCCCTCACGCGCTCGGAGCTCAGCACGTCGTGCTTGCCAACCAACCCAGAGGCGTTGGAGACGTACAGGTTCGGCTGCTTGACCAGGTTCTTCGCGTTGACCAGGGCATCGTCGCGGAGGGCTGCCGGGGTGTGGGAACCGCCCCACATCTCGTTGACGTTGGTCCCGCCGCGGGCCAGGGTGATGTTGACGAAGGCCGGGGCCAGACCCTTGGTGGTCGACGCGCAGCCGGAGAAGGAGCCGACGGAGTCATAGAAATCCTGGTTATGTGCGGCCAGGTTCAGCGAGGAGGTGGCGGACATGGACATGCCCGCGATGGCGCGCTTGCCGTTGGCCTGCAGTTCCTTCTCGATGGTCTGCGGCAGCTCCTTGGTCAGGAAGGTCTCCCACATCGGCTTGTAGCCAACCTTGCTGTACTTGTGCACCCAGTCGGTGTAGTAGCTGAACGCGCCAGACATCGGGATGACGATGTTGGCGTTGAGGTTCTTGCCGTAGTAATCGATGATGTCCGACTGGTTGATCCAGTTCGCCCGGCCCTCGCCGCCGTCGGCGCCATTGAGCATGTACAGGGTTGGTAGGCCGGCGGTCTCGCCCAGCTTCTTACCCTTCGGGCCGATGACGACCAGCGGGATCTCCAGGCCACCCATGGCCGGGGAGGTCGCGGTGGCATAGGTGACGTTGTGTCCCGCGCGCTTCAGCTCCTTAACCTGGTTGACCCAGCGACCGTTGGTGCTCGGGTTCACGGTCCCCGGCAGCTTGTCCCAGTACAGCTCCGCAGCCTTCGCATTGCCGGCGACGGCCTGGGCGCTCACCGGAGCGGCCGAGGCAGAGGATGCGGTGTGGGTGGCCATGGACAGTGGCATGAGGGCCGCGAGGGATGCGGCGAGGCCACGGGCGAGGTACTTCTTCATCGAATTGTCCTTCGTGTATCAGCTGTGGTGATCGGCGGTTTTCTGTCCCCGGTCCGACCAGCGGCTGGGAATCTACCAGCTAGATAGTAGCCATGATTATGAGACAAGGGAAAGTAAATGCCAGCTTTTCTTAGTATTTTTGCCCATAAAGCTGCTAGAACTAATGCAGGAAGTGGACAGGCCGTTCCCATTCCTCTGGCATCGCAGCACGTGAAAGCCAAGAAACTTCAGATTTTTCCCTCGGATATTTTAAGGACCACCAGACATGCAGTTCATCGACCAGATCATCCTCGTCATCACCGACTTCCTGGGTGGATTCGGCCACGGCAGCGCGGACGCTTTCTCGAACCTGAAGCTGGCTCTGGGCTCTATTTAGCTATAAGGTTGGGGCCGTGGCTGAACATTATGACGTAGTAGTAATCGGTGCAGGCCCTGGCGGGTACGTCGCCGCAATTCGCGCGGCGCAGCTGGGCCTCAAGACCGCAGTTGTCGAGAAGCAGTACTGGGGTGGCGTGTGCCTCAACGTGGGTTGTATCCCCTCGAAGGCTCTGATCCGTAACGCGGAGCTGGCGCACACCATCACCAAGGAAGCGAAGACGTTCGGAATTACCGGCGATAACATCTCCATGGACTTCGGTGCAGCGCACAAGCGTTCCCGCAAGGTCTCTTCTTCCATCGTCAAGGGTGTTCACTACCTGATGAAGAAGAACAAGATCCAGGAGATCAACGGTCGCGGCGAGTTCGTCTCCGACAAGGAGATCTCCATCGTCGACGGCGACGATAAGGGCAAGAAGATCACCTTCGATAACGCCATCATCGCCACCGGCTCGGTCGTTAAGTCCCTGCCGGGCGTTGAGATCGGCGGCAACATCGTCTCCTACGAGGAGCAGATCCTCGACGAGAACGCCCCGAAGTCCATGGTCATCATCGGTGCCGGCGCCATCGGCATGGAGTTCGCCTACGTGCTCTCCAACTTCGGCGTGGACATCACCGTCGTCGAGTTCATGGACCGCGTCCTGCCGAACGAGGACAAGGACGTCTCCCGCGAGATCGCGAAGCAGTACAAGCGCCTCGGCGTGAACCTCAAGACCGGTCACAAGACCACCGAGGTTCGTGACCTGGGCGAGGGCAAGGGCGTCGAGGTGGACATCGAGTCCGCCGACGGCAAGAAGTCCGAAACCCTCAAGGCGGACCGCGTCATGGTCTCCATCGGCTTCGCCCCGCGTACCGAGGGCCTCGGCCTGGACAAGGCCGGCGTCGAGCTGGGCGAGCGCGGCGAGATCGTCATCGACGAGCGCATGCGCACCTCCGCGAAGAACATCTACGCAATCGGCGACGTCACTGCGAAGCTGCAGCTGGCCCACGTCGCTGAGGCGCAGGGCGTTGTCGCGGCAGAGACCATCGCTGGCGCGGAGACCCAGGAGCTGGGCGATTACCAGATGATGCCGCGCGCTACCTTCTGCAACCCGCAGGTCGCATCCTTCGGTTACACCGAGGAAGCAGCCCGCAAGAAGGCAGAGGAGGACGGCCGCGAGATCAAGGTCGCGACCTTCCCGTACACCGCCAACGGCAAGGCTCAGGGCCTCGGCAACGCAGTGGGCTTCGTCAAGCTCATCGCGGACGCAGAGTTTGGCGAGCTGCTCGGCGGTCACATGGTCGGCCCGGACGTCTCCGAGCTCCTGCCGGAGCTCACCCTGGCGCAGCGTTTCGACCTCACCGCGGACGAGATCTCCCGCAACGTGCACACGCACCCGACCCTGTCTGAGGCCATGAAGGAAGCCGCCCACGGTATCGGCGGCCACATGATCAACCTCTAACAGGTCCCCGGGGTGCAAACGCGCCCCAACCGGTCGGGCACAGCGCCCGCCGGCAAGTTCTACAGCGCGCCCCCGAACTCGACATTGTCGCCGGTTCGGGGGCGCGCTTTGCCGTGCTTAGACCAGTCCCCGTAAAATCCACCCCACCCAGCGCAAATACCGGTGATCTGGCGCAGCACGGATGCGCTGCGGGCAGTCCACAATCCCCCCCTGAGACAAGGAAAAACGAATCACCCATGACCACCCGCATCGGCATCGTGGCAGACCCCGGTCTGCCCGAACGGCGCGCTAAAGCGCTCTTCGCCGATCTCCAAGCAGCAGCCAAGGACCACCGCACCGGGGAGCCCGCCGAACTCTACTTGCGCATCGGCTCCTTCCCGATGAGCTCCCGTGGAACCGTGGAGCTGCACGACAACACCAACGACGTGCTCGAGAAGTACCAGTGGGACCGGCTGATCTACCTCACCGACCTGCCGCTCAGCACCCGCCGGCCGGTGATCAGCCAGTGCGTCCAGAACGGCAAAGCCACCATGCTCTGCCTCCCCGCCTTCGGACTGCTGCGCGCGAAGCTCGGCCTGAAACAAGAGATGACCCGACTGGTGCAGGGCAAGATGGCCGGTGCGGGCGTGCCCGAAGAGAACATCGACGGATACGAGGACATCGCGGGCGGCGACGTCCGAGCGGATACCACCCGCGTGCTGGAGGGCCGCGGCCGCACCCTCCGCCTGCTGCTCGGCATGATCCGCTGCAACCGGCCGGTGGCCCTGCTGCGGGCGCTCTCCGGGTCCATCGCCCTGGGCGTGGCCAGTGGCGCCTTCGGCGTGTTCTTCGGTTCGATCTGGCTGATGAGCTCTCTGATGCCGATCTGGCGGCTGATCCTCATCAGCATGCTCGCGATCTGTGGGATGACCTTCTGGCTGATCTACAACAACAGCTTGTGGAACCCCCGCTCCTCGAAGTTGCACTACGACTCGGTGGGGTGGTGGCGCGCCCGGTGGGATAACTACGCCACCCTGGTCACCGTGGCGATCTCCTCGCTGCTGATGTACCTGCTCCTCATCGGGGTGCTGCTGATGTTGGCGGTGGCGATTGTGCCGGTGAAGTATTTCAGCCTGCAGATTGGCCACCCGGTGCAGCCCTGGAACTATCTGCTCTTGGCGTGGTTCGCCGCCTCGCTCGGCATGATCGCCGGTGCACTTGGCTCCGGCTTCGACTCGGAGGAGGCGATCCAGCAGGCCACCTATAACCGCCGCGAGCTGGAACGCCGCGCCCAGATCGGGCTGTTCGACCGCGAGGAGCCGGGCTTCGGCTACTACAACACCGATACCTCGCTCGACATGACACCGCCCCGCCACTAGCCATGCGGCGGAGCTAGCCGCATGACGGCAACGTCTCGGCACAGCCCACGTCTGCGCCCACGCCCCGCGCCCGAAAGCCGCTAGTACGGCGAGACCGAGGAGCGGTGGGCGTCGATGTCCACCTGCCGGTCGATCGGCGGGAACGCGCGCTGCGGGCAGGTCATCCTCGGGCACAGGCGGCAGCCGGAGCCGATCGGGGTTGCCGCGGAGGTGTCCTCCAGGTCGAGGCCATCGGCGTACACGGTGCGCTGCGCGTGGCGGAGCTCGCAGCCCAGGCCGATGGCGAACATCTTCCCCGGGTTCCCCCACGCCGAGCGGTGGTGATTCACCGTTCGTGCGACCCACAGGTAGGTGCGACCGTCCGGCATCTGGGCGATCTGCCGCATGATCTTGCCCGGGTAGCTGAAGGTCTCGTAGACATTCCACAGCGGGCAGGTGCCACCCGAGCCGGAGAGGTGCAGGCCAGAGGCGCTCTGCCGCTTGGACATATTCCCCGCCCGGTCCACCCGCACGAAGGTGAAGGGCACCCCACGCAGGCTGGGGCGCTGCAGGGTGGACAGGCGGTGGCAGACCGTCTCATAGCCCACCCCGTACTCGCGCATGAGGAACTCCAGGTCATAGCGGGATTCCTCGGCGGAGGCGTGGAACTGCCCATAGGGCATCAGCAGGGCCGCCGCCCAGTAGGTGGCCAAGCCGCGGGAGGCCAGCCGACGGGAGGCATCGGAGGTGAAGTTGCCCAGCTCCACGAGGGAGCGGATGGTCGGGCCCGCCTCCAGGTAGGCCAGCTCGGTGGCCAGGCGGAAGGCGATCTGGCCGGGGCGCATCATCGCGGAGACGTACAGCCGCTTCGTCTCCGGGTCGAAGCTGTGCTGCGTGTCCCCCATGTCTCGGGAGTAGGTGACCGTCACGTTGTGCTTATCCGTGAGTCGGTCGACGAGGATCGCCTCTGCGTGGCGGATCTGCGTGGCCCCGAGGTTCAGCTTTTTGGCGAGCTTCTCAGCCTGCACGTCCAGGACGTCCACGTAGTTCTGTCGGGCGTAGAAGTAGTCCCGGACCTCCTCGTGCGGCATGGAGAAGGCCTCCGGCCCGGAGGCGCGTCCGAAGAGCTCGCCACGAGGGGTGATGGACAGCACCGCAGAGCCCTGCAGTCGCTCCTCGGTGGCCAGCGTGAGCTTGTCAGAGACGTTTCGGTAGCGGCTGTGCATGTCCACCATGGCGCGGGCGATCGCGGGGTGGTGGCGCACCAGCTCGGCCAATTCGGTGACGTCCACCGGAGTGGGCCAGATATCGCGATCGGCCATGACGTCCTGAACCTCGGCGAGCAGACGGAGGGAGTCCTCGTTGGCGAAGAAGGTGGCGTCCACGCCGAAGGCCCTGGTGATCTTCTGCAGCACAGCCAGGGTCAGGGGGCGCTGATCGTGCTCGATCTGGTTGACGTAGCTCGCGGACAGCCCCAGGGTCGTGGCGAGCTGGGCCTGCGAGATATCCCGCTCCTTGCGCAGTTGCCGCAGCCGGGAACCCACGAAGTTCCGGTTCGTCTCGTCCGGCGTGCGGGGGCTCTGGGAAGCTCGGGCACCCTGGGTGCTCCGGACGCCCCGGGAGCCGGGGGACGGTGCGTCTGCCATGCTGAACCTTTCTTCGTTGCGGAGGCGTTGTGTGGCGGGGCGTTCCCCGGGCACGTTCCTGCTGAATATCTCGCCCGCGGCTGGTGCTGCCTACTCCACGGATAGTCCACGGTTGGGGTGGCGCAGGTTGTAGCTGACCACCTTGTCCTCCCGGTCGCCGCTGACCCAACGCCTGGAACTCTCGGAGGAAATACTCATCACCAGCACCAGCGCGACCGCCACCATGAAGAGGTTGCTGGCCACGTGGCGTTCGGAGGTGCCGGCGGCGAGCAAGTCGCCGATGGAGATCAACGTGATCGTCACCATCAACAGCACCCGTGCCCACCGGATGCGCATGAAGGTCAGCACCAGGAACACGAGCGCTGCCAGCGCCCCGATGAAGTGCCCGTAAAGCACCCAGGTCTGCTTCAGCGAGCCAGTGACCCAGCCGATATTCGCCAGCTGGGTGCCGGAGAGCCAGGCGGTGTAAATCGCCACGATGGCGGTCAGCGCACCGACGATATTCATCTCAGCCGGTGGCAGCTCCTTGTCCCGCTTACGGCTGGCCTCTGACTCCTCCTTGCGCGCCTGCACACCTTCGCGCACTTCGGGAACGTCAGCGAGCCTTTCGGCCGCGCCGGTGACGTCGACAATCGGAAGGTCACCATCCGTGACGATCTTGTCCCCGCCGCCGTTGTGGCAGATATACGGCGAGGAGAAGTCCGGCAGCACCTTGACGGTGATCTTTGGGTCGACGTACTGCAGGGTGCCGATGAGGTAGTCGCGTTCGGCGTCCGTGTCCTCGTCGATCTTGTGGGTGATCTGGCCGGTGAAGCTGGACAGCCCCACGCCCCGGTCGTAGGTTGCGCCGGCCATCCAGGCGACCTTCTCCCCGCCGGGCAGCGCCCAATCATCCGGGGTGCGCCACAGCCGCACGTGGTGGCGCTTGGATGCACTGCCGGAATCCTCCTGCTGATAGGCGAAGGCCTGCGAGCGCTTGAAAATCACCAGCGGGCTGACCGGTGCCGCCGGGTAGGACTTCCGGAACACGCTGGATACGGCAATCTTCCAGCTGGAACGCAGCGTGATCTTGTCTGCCTTCGTCCAACCCGCGGCCAGCAGCACCGCGTGGATGTCCTCCTCCGAGCCGTGCAGCGCAATATTCACTGGATCGCCCAGCAGCCCATCGGAGGTGCGCGCGCGGGACACGAAATAATCCGGCACGTAGACGAAGGTGAATAGCTGGTGCATGCGCGGCAGCGAGAGGTACGCGAGCACGAGGAACCACCAGATCACCCAGATCAGGCTCTTGGTTTCCATGTTGAAGCCGTTGAGGATCATCAGCGCCAGGTACCAGGCGGTCAGGGCGAGGGTGACGATGATGAAGAAGGCGTCGATAGCGGTGTAGACGGAGAGCTTGCGCTGCCCCTTCGTCGTATCGTTTTTCGGCTGATACTCCGGGTACTCTTCCGGCACCGGGTAGGGGTTGTCTGCGTCGCTGATTCGCGTCAGCTTCTGCCCGCCTGCCTGTTCTTTTTCCTGCTGGCTGGCCTGCTGCTGCGCCATCTTGTGGTCCTTCCTTCTCCGCCCCAGGGGCGCTCTTTAGTTTTAGGACGTCAACCTCGTCCCGGCGCCCGGCCTGCCGGTAGGGATTCGGCAGGGTGATGGTGGATATGAGTGTAGCGGGGAGGGCTGGATTTTCAGGCTCGGGATAGCGAAACCCCCGGTGCGCTGTCGCGCGCACCGGGGGAAATGAGCCGATGACGGGAATCGAACCCGCGTATTCAGCTTGGGAAGCTGACATTCTACCATTGAATTACATCGGCAAATGTGTCCTGGACACTAGCGATTAAGTATAGGGCACGCGCCGGGGAGCAGCCAAAAGGCCAGGCCGTTAGCGTCGCGTCCGTCGCTGCACGGTGGTCAATGTCGAGTGTCACTCGGTGGCCAATGTCGACTGTCACGCGGTGGCCCAATCAGAGCCCCGCTCAGTGGTGTGGGGGTTCGGCGCGGGTTGCTCGGTTAGACTGGGAGACGTGCTTCTTTCAGATCGTGACCTCCGTTCAGAAATCGCCGCCGGCCAGCTCGGCATCGAGCCCTTTGATGCCTCGATGGTGCAGCCCTCTTCCGTGGACGTGCGGCTGGATAGCTTGTTCCGGGTGTTCAATAACTCCCGCTACACCCACATCGACCCGAAGCTGCCACAGGAGGAGCTCACCACTCTCGTGGAGGTGGAAGGCGAGGAGCCCTTCATCCTGCACCCAGGCGAGTTTGTGCTCGGCGCGACCCTCGAGAAGTTCACGATCCCCAATCACCTGGCAGGCCGCCTGGAGGGCAAGTCCTCGCTGGGGCGCCTGGGGCTGCTGACCCACTCCACCGCGGGCTTCATCGACCCGGGTTTCTCCGGTCACATCACCCTGGAGCTGTCCAATACCTCGAACCTGCCGATCGCCCTGTACCCGGGGATGAAGGTCGGCCAGTTGGCTATTTTCAAGCTCTCCAGCCCGGCCGAGAATCCGTATGGTTCGGGTGCGGTGGGCTCGAAGTACCAGGGCCAGCGCGGGCCGACCCCGTCGAAGGCTTATCTGAACTTCCGCAACTAGCTGCCCCGACCCGGCGCCGCTGACGCGCTGCCCGTCACGAAAAACAATCCGTGCGTATTGTGTGGGGCATGCGGATGACTGTTGTCGGCACCGGCTACTTGGGAGCAACACACGCAGCGTGCATGGCCGAGCTCGGCCATGACGTGCTGGGGGTGGATACCGATCCAGCGAAAGTCGAAAGGCTCAACGCTGGCAAATCCCCGTTCTACGAACCGGGGTTAAAGAAACTTTTGAAGCGGGGGGTCAGCGCAGGAAAACTGCGCTTCACCACCGACCCGGCGGAAGCCGCCGAGTTCGCCAAGACTCACTTTCTCTGCGTCGGCACCCCGCAACAGGCCGGGGGAGCGGGTGCCGACCTGAGCCAGATCTACGCCGTCGTCGACGCCCTGGCCCCGCTACTGCGCGGCGACCATGTCCTGCTGGGTAAGTCCACCGTCCCCGTCGGGACCACCCCGGTGCTGCAGGAACGGATGGACCGGCTCATCCAGGGCGCGACGGCGCAGGCAGCGACCAAGAAGGCGGACAGCAAGAAGGGCTCGAAGGGCAAGAAGAATGCCGCCCCGGCCGCGCGCTGCACCGTCGCGTGGAACCCCGAGTTCCTCCGCGAATCCACGGCCGTGGACGACACCCTGCACCCTGACCGTATCGTCGTCGGGGCGCGGGACGAGGACCGCGAGGAGATCGAAAAGCTCGTCCGGGAGATCTACGCCGAACCGCTGGCCGAGGGCTCGCCGCTGATGATGATGGACCCCGCCACCGCGGAGCTGGTGAAGACGAGCGCGAACTCCTTCCTCGCCACCAAGATCAGCTTCATCAACGCGGTCGCCGACCTCTGCGACGCCTCCGGCGGGGACGTCACCGCGTTGGCTGCCGCCTTGGGCGCGGACCGTCGCATCGGCAAGTCCTTCCTCCACGCCGGCCTCGGGTTCGGCGGTGGCTGCCTGCCGAAGGACGTCCGTGCGTTCATGACCACCGCCGAAGAGCTCGGCGCGACCGGGGCCAGCGGCCTGCTGAGCCAGGTGGACGCGATCAACAACTCCCGCCGCGACAAGGTGGAGCACATGGCCCACGAGGTCTTCGGCGGGGACGTCACCGGCCGGAGCATCACCGTGCTGGGTGCCGCCTTCAAGCCCCGCAGCGACGATGTGCGCGAGGCGCCGGGCGTGGACATCGCTATGCGGCTCTACCAGGCCGGGGCGCATGTGCGCATCTACGACCCGAAGGCGAAGAAGACCGCCCGCCTCGCAGCCCCCGAGCTGCAGCACGCTCCCACGCTTCCCGAGGCTCTGCAGGGTGCGGAGCTGGTGATCGTGGCCACCGAGTGGCCGAAGTTCCGCCGGTTGAAGCCAGCCGAGGCGCTGGAGGCCGTGCAGGCCGGTCCTGCCCCCGGGGCGGGAGTCGCGCCGGGAGAGAAGAAGAAAAAGAAGGCGCCCACCGTCATCGATGGGCGCAATTGCCTGGACCAGCAAGCCTGGGAGGACGCCGGCTGGCGTGTGCTGGCGCTCGGCCGTAGTCGCACGCTCGACTAGAGCCGCAGCACGGGGCGGGGCTGCGCTCCGGTCGCCCGGCGTTGGCCCCGTCAGGCAGCGCGGGCCGCGGGCGGCCCCAGTTGCTACTGGCGGTAGCTGGCTAGGAAGTTACCCAGCCGCTCGATGGCGTCCTTGATATCGCGAGCCCACGGCAGCGTGACCATGCGGAAGTGATCGGGGGTCGGCCAGTTGAAGCCCGTTCCCTGTACCAGGTGAATCTTCTCTGCGCGGAGCAGGTCGAACATCAGCTTCTCGTCGTCGTGGATCTCGTGGACGTTCGGGTCCAGCTTCGGGAAGGCGTACAGCGCACCCATCGGCTTCACGCAGCTCACGCCGGGGATCTCGTTGAGCTTCTCCCACGCCATGTTGCGCTGCTCCAGCAGGCGGCCACCCGGCAGCACGAGGTCGTCGATGGACTGGCGGCCGGAGATCGCCACCTGGATGGCGTGCTGGGCCGGAACATTCGGGCACAACCGCGTCCCGGCGAGCATCGTCAGACCCTCCAGGAAGCCCTCCGCATGCCCCTTCGGGCCCGTGATGACCAACCAGCCGGAGCGGTAACCAGCGACCCGGTAGGCCTTGGAGAGGCCGTTGAAGGTCAGGCACAGCAGATCCGGGCAGAGGCTCGCGATGTTGATGTGCTTGGCGTCGTCGTAGAGGATCTTGTCGTAGATCTCGTCGGCCAGGATGAGCAGGGAGTGCTCGCGGGCCACGTCCACGATCTGCTGCAGGATCTCCTTGGAATACACCGCGCCGGTCGGGTTATTCGGGTTGATCACCACGATGGCCTTGGTGCGCTCGGTGACCTTGGAGCGGATGTCCTCGATGGAGGGGTTCCAGTTGTCCTCCTCGTCGCACAGGTAGTGCACCGGCTTACCGCCGGACAGGGACGTCGACGCCGTCCACAGCGGGTAGTCCGGGGACGGGATGAGGACCTCGTCGCCGTCGTCGAGCAGGGCCTGCATCGTCATCGTGATCAGCTCGGACACACCGTTACCGAGGAAGACGTCCTCGACGTCGAACTCCGGGAAGCCGGGGATGACCTCGTAGCGGGCGACGATCGCGCGGCGGGCGGAGATGATGCCCTTGGAGGTGGAGTAACCCTGAGCGTGTGGCAGAGCGGAGATCATGTCGCGCATGATCACATCCGGGGCCTCGAAGCCGAACTCGGCGGGGTTTCCGGTGTTCAGCTTGAGGATCCGGTGGCCGTCGGCGGCCATGCGCTCGGCCTCCGCGTTGACTGGGCCGCGGATCTCGTAGAGAACGTTAGCCAGCTTCGAGGACTGGTTCAGGTGGCGCAATTCGCTGGGGCGTAGGGGCTTACTCATTCTTTAAACCTTGCCAGGGTGGCAAGCGTTTCGCCAGCATTTCGGCTAGTTCCGTCCGCCGTTTCCGGTTTCCGTGCCGCCGTTGTTCCCGCCACCGCGGTTGCCGCCGCCGGTGCCGCCGTCGCCGTCCGTGAGTTGGTCGATGACGTCGCCGGGGTCAGGTACGACGCCCTCGTTTCCGCCGTTATTGCCGCCGCCGGGGTTCGGTTTCGGCTCGGGGGTGCCGTTATCGCCCTGGGTTGGTGGCTTCGGGGTGTTCGAGGAGGGCTTGCGCTTCGAGCTTGGGGCCTTGCTCGAGGTCTCCTCGGAAAGCTCCGTGCTGGTCTCCTCCGGCTCCGGGGCGGGCTCGTAGTAGCCGGGGTCGACGTACCCCGGGTCCACGTAGCCGGCGTTGGGTGCGCCGGCGTTCGGATCGCGCTCGTACTTGCTGGTGGTGGTTGCCGCCGGGCGGGACGGGGTGATCGTGCCGGTGGGGGACTCGTTGGCCTCCGCGGTGGTCTTGGCCTTGCCCATGAAGAGGATCCCGAAGGCGATGGCGGCGACGACCGCCACCGTAAGGATGATCGCCATCCAGCCCCAGGTGGGGAGCTTGCCCATGGGGGACTTCATGTCCGAGGCGAGGTTTTCGCGCCAGGGGCGGTCGTCCTCGTCCAGTTCCTCGGGGTTCTGGTCGGTGTCCGTGGCGTCCGCGTCTGTTGCCTCGGGGGAGTCGCCTGCGTCGGGGGAGGCTGCGGTATCGGCGTTCGCGTCCTCGCGCTCGACAGTGGTGCCGTTGTTCGGGTCGGTGTCGGCATCGCCCTGCGTGCTGTCCTGCGGGGTGTTTTCCGTTGGCTCATGCGGTGCTGGGGTGGCGCCGTCGGTCGTGGCCTCAGACATCTCCGCGTCAGTTGCGGGCGTGCTTGACCGTGCGACGTCTCGCTCAGAGTTGCCGGGGGTCGTCATTAGCTCGCCTTCTTACGTAGGGGGGGGCGGCGGGGGTTAGGAATGAAGTTTATGTTCTCCGATTCAGTGCTGACAATCGTGCAGGTAGGTCGCTTATCGGCGAGGTAGCGAAAAACTCCAAATGTTACTGGTGTTACCCGTGTGACTTCTTTCCTGCTTGATGTAAGGTACGAGAATGCTGAAAAACCTTAGAGCTCGCCGTGGGTTCAAGCGCGCCGCCGTCGTCGCTTTTAGCGGGCTACTGGTGCTAGGCTTGGGCCTGGGGGAACTGCCCACCACACCAAAGGCTGAGAGAGTGTCCGATTCTTTGTGTGCGGGGGCTTGGTTTACAAGTAGTCCGCGAATCGGTCGGGGTATGCCACAGCTAGTTGGTTGATGGCTTGTTTCCACCCGGTGGCTTTCGCCCCTTCAACATAGCCGTTGCATTCGATGTCGCGCTTTGCTTTCTTCGCTCGCTGGGCAGCGCGCTTGTCCTCGATGTTGCAGATCATCAACCACAGCGTTTTCAGCGCCGCGGTGTCGTTCGGGAATTGCCCGCGGTTACGGGTAGCTTTACGCAGTTTAAGCGTTGAGCGACTCGATTGAAGGTGCTGTTGCAAAGTTCGGGCGACAGGAAGACC